>DOKO01000428.1 GCA_003510825.1 Stenotrophomonas sp. | reverse complement strand
CCATGCGGCTCACACCCCTGCCACCGGACCCACCCCGCCTTCGACAGTTGGCCGGTGGCCAGTAGATCCACGCCATGCGTGAATGGCGTAACGGTAGAGCCGGGCTAATGCTCGGCTCTTTTTTTGCCTGCGATCTCCGGCACAATCGGGGGTCGAACAGTCCCCCAGAAAACGGTGAACGTGCAATGCGCATCCTGATTCTCGGCGCCGGTGGTACCGGCGGTTACTTCGGCGGCCGCCTTGCGCAGGCCGGCGTGGACGTGACCTTCCTGGTCCGCCCGACCCGCGCCAGCCAGCTGGACCGCGATGGCCTGGTCATCCGCAGCCCCGTAGGTGACGCCAGCTTCCCGGTGCAGCACGTCACTGCCGAGGCCCTGCCCGCGCTTGCCGCGCAGCAGCCCTTCGACCTGGTCATCCTCAGCTGCAAGGCCTACGACCTGGACAGCTCGATCGATGCCATCGCACCGGCCGTGGGCGCGCACACCAGCGTGCTGCCCATCCTCAACGGCCTGCACCACTACGGCGCGCTGGATGCACGCTTCGGCCGCGAGGCCGTGCTCGGCGGCCTGTGTTTCATCAGCGCCACCAAGGCGCCCGATGGCGCGGTGCTGCACCTGGGCAAGCCGGCCAAGCTGACCTTCGGCGAGCGCGACGGTGGTGCGATCTCCGATCGCGTGCGTGCCTTCGCCGCTGCGTGTGCGCAGGCCAACCTGGACCACCTGGCCAGCGAGCAGATCGGCCAGGAACAGTGGATCAAGTACACCTTCCTGACCGCGCTCGCGGCGGCCACCTGCCTGCTGCGCGCGGACATCGGCACGATCGTCGCCACCGATGATGGCGAGGCCATCGTGCGCGGCCTGTACGACGAGTGCCTGGCCGTGGCCGAGGCGGCCGGTGAGCCGGTGCCGCAGGCCGCGCAGGATACCGCGCGCGGCACCCTGACCCAGGCGGGATCTGCGCTGAAAGCTTCGATGCTGCGCGACCTGGAAGCTGGCCAGCAGGTGGAAGCGGCGCACATCGTCGGTGACATGCTGGTGCGCGCACGCAAGGCCGAGCAGGAAGCACTGCTGCTGCAGGTCGCCTACAGCAGCCTGCAGGCCTACCAGGCGCAGCGCAGCGCGTGATGGCATCACCAGCGCCACTGCCGTCGCCGGTGCTGATCCTCGGCATGGGCTGGAGTGGGCGCTTGCTCGCCGCGCAGCTGCAGGCGCGTGGCGTACAGGTGTCGGGCACGGTGCGCGATCCGTCGTCGACAGCCGACGATGGACTGCAGCGGCACCGCCTGCATGCCGATGCCGCGCCGTCAGCGGCGTTGCTGGAGGCCATCGCACAGGCGCAGGCCGTGCTGTGCAGCGTGCCGCCGGATGCACAGGGCGATCCTGCACTGCGCCAGCTGCTGCCTGTGCTGCAGGCCAGTACGGCGCTGCGCTGGGTGGGGTACCTATCCTCGACTTCGGTCTATGCGGATCGCGGCGGTGGCTGGGTGGACGAGAACAGCGAGGCCGATGCCAGCGAAGCCGCTGGCGTGCAGCGCCGCCTGGCCGAAACGCAGTGGCAGGCACTGGCCGATGCACGCGGCATCGCCTCGGCGGTGTTCCGGCTGCCGGGGCTGTATGGCCCTGGCCGCAATGCGCTGCTGCAGCTCGCCGAAGGGCGCGCCCGCCATGTCGTGCGGCCCGGGCTGGTGTTCAACCGGCTGCATGTGGAGGATCTGGCAGCGGTGGTCATCGCGGCGATGCAGCGGCCCACGCGGGATGGCCTGTATCTGCCCGCCGATGACGAACCCGCGCCCCCGCAGGATGTGCTGGCATTTGCTGCGCAGCTGGGTGGATTCCCGCTGCCAGCGGCAGTGGCCTGGGATGACCCTGCGGTAAGCGCGACACTGCGGCGCTTCTACGCCAGCAACAAGCGCATCGACAGCCGCGGTACGCGTGAGGCGTTGGCGTGGGTGCCGAAGTTTGCGACGTATCGGGAAGGGCTGGAGGAGCTGGCCGCTTCGCGCGGCGCCTGATCCGCACCGCTGCGCTCGCCGGGCATGGCCCGGCGCTACCCCCCTGCGTGCACCGCTCTTGTAGAGCCGAGCCCATGCTCGGCTCTACAGGGTCAACCTGCGTCGGGCAGGCGGAAGAACGTGCGCGTGGCAGCCGTGGCATTGGCCGCGGTCACCGCTACGTCTTCGCCACGATCGCGGGCCAGTTCCTCGACGATGTGCGAGAGGAACATCGGTTCGTTGCGGCGATCCTTCGGCATCGGCTTCAGCGTACGCGGCAGCAGGTACGGCGCGTCGGTCTCGATCATCAGGCGGTTGGCCGGGATGTTCTTCACCAGTTCGCGCAGGTGCGCGCCACGGCGCTCGTCGCACAGCCAGCCGGTGATGCCGATGTACCAGTCCTGGTCCAGGTAATCGAACAGCTCGTCACGTTCGCCGGTGAAGCAATGCACCACCGCCGGGCCGAGGCGGCCTTCGAAGTTCTTCATCTGCGCCATGAAATCGGCATGCGCATCGCGCTGGTGCAGGAACAGCGGCTTGCCATTGTCCGCGGCCAGCTGCAGCTGGCGCTCGAACGCGCGGTGCTGGGCCGGGCGCGGCGAGAAATCACGGAAGTAATCCAGCCCGCACTCGCCCACCGCCACTACTTCCGGGTGCGCATGCAGCGCGCGCATTTCGGCGTCGCATTCCTCGGTGTATTCCACCGCGTGGTGCGGGTGCACGCCGGCGGTGGCGTACAGGAAACCCGGATGCTGCTGGGCCAGCTGCACGGCCAACGGCGAGTGCTCGCGGCTGGCGCCGGTGATGACCATCTGCACCACGCCGGCCTGCCGTGCGCGGTCCAGGACGGCATCGCGGTCGCGGTCGAAGGAGTCGTGGGTCAGGTTGGCGCCGATATCGATCAGGTGCATGGTCATCGCGGGGGAAAAGTGCCCGCGCATTGTACCCGCGCCGGCCATGGCCCCTTATCCTTTGCACATGAACGCCCCGCTCTTCCCGATTTCCCCGCTGCTGCCGCAGATCCAGCAGCACCTGGCCGCGCAGCCGCGGCTGGTGCTGGAAGCTCCGCCCGGCGCCGGCAAGACCACCCAGGTGCCGCTGGCCCTGCTCGATGCGCCTTGGCTGCAGGACCGGAAGATCATCCTGCTGGAACCGCGCCGTGTGGCCGCACGCAGCGCCGCGTTGTTCATGGCGCGGCAGCTGGGAGAAGAGGTGGGCGGCACCGTCGGCTATCGCATCCGCTTCGAGAACAAGATCTCGGCGCGCACCCGCATTGAAGTCGTCACCGAAGGCATCCTGACCCGCATGCTGCAGGACGACCCAATGCTGGAAACGGTCGGCGCGATCCTGTTCGATGAATTCCACGAGCGCCACCTCAGTGGCGACCTCGGCCTGGCCCTGGCACTGGACGTGCAGTCGCAGCTGCGCGACGACCTGCGGCTGGTGGTGATGTCGGCCACGCTGGATGGCGAGCGGCTTGCCCGCTTCCTCGATGCGCCGCGCCTGAGCAGCGAGGGCCGCAGCTATCCGGTGGCGGTCAGCCATTTCCCGGCGCGCCGCGATGAGGCGCTGGAACTGCAGGTGCGCCGCGCGGTGCAGCAGGCCCTGGCCGAGCATCCCGGCGACCTGCTCGTGTTCCTCCCCGGCCAGCGCGAGATCGCGCGCGTGCAGGCGGGCCTGCAGGAATCGCTGGACGGCAGCGTCGAGGTGCTGGCGCTGCACGGCGAGCTGCCGGTGGAACAGCAGGCACGCGTGCTGCAGGTCGCCAGCGATGGCCGCCGCCGCGTGGTGCTGGCCACCAACGTGGCCGAATCTTCGGTGACCCTGCCCGGCGTGCGCGTGGTGATCGACAGCGGCCAGGCGCGCGAGCCGCGCTACGACCCCAACAGCGG
>DOKO01000429.1:349-5744 GCA_003510825.1 Stenotrophomonas sp. | reverse complement strand
GGCAGCCTTCTGAGCGGCAACCGCGAACCGACGCCCCTCCGAGGCTTCATGGTGCATCACCTCCAGCTCCTGATAGGCCAGGTTGGTCGCCATCAGGCGTGATTGGAGATCCCGTACCAGGCTCGATTGACCGCCATCGACATTCTCGTGCCACGCGTTGGCCTCATGCGTGCGTGCGGTCAAGGCATGCTGCAGTACTTCGGCCGCATGCATCGCCCGATTGCGGGCAGTGACGTCGGAACTGACGGCCAACAGGCCGACGGCGATGCCGTCCTCCAGCAGGGGACCCACGCGCACCCACCAGTCCCTGGACTCCCCGCTGAAAACCGGGCAGCTGGCAGCGAATGTCACGGTTTCGCCTCTCCGGGCGCGGTCGATGGCATCCAGAACCTTGGGCTGGGAGGCGGCAGGCCAGAGATCTACCCAGGCGCGATCCAGGATATCCCCTGGGCCCGATGCCCTCAGCAGAGCGAGACCTTTGCCATTGACCGCCCGAACGATGCCCCCAAGATCGATTTCCTTGATGCAGTCGTCAGAGAGCTCAACGATTTGTCGATATCGATCCATCAACCTGAAACCTGAAGACAGTGGCGGACCCGATTATCGCAAACACCCTGCCTTCGGAGGTGCGTGAAGGAAATCAAACGCAGAACATGCGCGTGCCGGGTTCAGCAGCCTCCGCCGCTGGAGCTTTAGCGCTAAATCGCTCATATCACGGTCGGCCCCAACCCGCACGCATCGCGCGGTTGGGCAGACATCCAAGGTGAGGGAGTGGTTTTGAACGATCTTCAGTCTGTTACATCCAGCGCGCGTACACCCCGCGCACTGGCGCTTGCCATGGCCATGGCGCTGGGCACTGCGATGCCGGCAATGGCCGCGGCACCCAGCGCAGCGCCCGCTGCATCTGCCGACGGCCGCGCTCAGCAGCTGGTCGCGCGCATGACCCTGGACGAGAAAATCCAGATGGTCCACAGCTACTTCGGCATGGACAGCGAAAACCTCAAGCAGCCCAAGGGCGCGCTGGGTTCGGCCGGTTACATCGCGCCCATCGAACGGCTGGGCATTCCGGCGCAGCAGATTGTCGATGCCGGCATGGGCGTGACCAACCCGGGTGGCATCCGCAAGGGCGACTTCGCCACCGCCATGCCGTCCGGCCCGGCCAACGCCGCCACCTGGAATCCCGAGCTGGCCTTCGCCAACGGCGCCACCATGGGCCGTGAAGCCTGGCAGCAGGGGTTCAACGTGCTGCTGGGAGGCGGCGCCAACCTGCACCGCGATCCGCGCAACGGCCGCAACTTCGAATATGCCGGCGAGGACCCGCTGCTGGCCGGCATCATGGCCGGCCAGGTCATCAAGGGCGTGCAGAGCGAGAAGGTCGTCTCCACGCTCAAGCACTTCGCGCTGAATGACATGGAGACCCGCCGCAATTTCCACGACGCGCTGCTGGGCGAAAAGGCACTGCACGAATCGGATCTGCTGGCCTTCAGGATTGCGATCCAGACCGGCCAGCCCGGCTCGGTCATGTGCTCCTACCAGAAGACCAACGGCACCTACGGCTGCGAGCACGATTACCTGCTGCGCGAGGTGCTGAAGCAGGAATGGGCCTACCCCGGCTACGTGATGACCGACTGGGGCGGCGGCCACAGCTCGGCCAAGGCGGCCAACGCCGGCCTGGACCAGCAGTCGGCCGGCGAAGTGTTCGACCCCGAGGTCTACTTCGACAAGCCGCTGCGTGCCGACCTGCAGGCCGGGCGCGTGCCGATGGCGCGGCTGGACGACATGGTCACCCGCATCCTGCGCAGCTTCATTGCGGTGGGCGCCCTGGACCATCCGCCGCAGCGCCAGCCCATTGATGGCCCGGCCGGGGTGGCCAACGCCCAGCGCATCATCGAAGAAGGCGCGGTACTGCTGAAGAACGAGTGCTCGCTGCTGCCGCTGCAGAAGCCCCGACGCGTCGTGGTCATCGGCGGCCATGCCGACAAGGGCGTGCTCTCTGGTGGCGGTTCGTCGCGCATCGATTTCACGATGTTCGGCGGCAACGCCGTGCCGGGGCTGGCGCCCACCTCGTGGCCGGGCCCGGTGGTCTACCTGGCCGCCGCACCGCTGGCCGGCCTGAAGCAGGCATTGCCGCAGGCACAGATCGACTACGTCGACGGCAGCGACCCGGCCAAGGCCGCGGCGCTCGCCGCGCAGGCCGACGTGGCCATCGTCTTTGCCACCCAGTGGGCCGCCGAATCGGTGGACCTGCCGGACATGGAGCTGCCCGATGGCCAGGATGCACTGATCTCCGCCGTGGCCAAGGCCAACGCCAAAACCGTGGTGGTGCTCGAGACCAACTCGGCCGTGCGCATGCCGTGGCTGAAGGACGTCGGCGCGGTGCTGCAGGCGTGGTACCCGGGCGTGGGCGGCGGCGTGGGCATCGCGCGCCTGCTGACCGGCGCAGTCTCACCGTCCGGGCGCCTGCCCATCACCTGGCCCACCGGCCTGGACCAGTTACCGCGGCCCCACGTGCCGGGCCTGGGCTTCAACCCCGCCATGAAGTCGGACGATGTGTTCGACTACCGCATCGAAGGCGCCAACGTCGGCTACAAGTGGTTTGCATCCAAGAACCTCACCCCGCTGTTCCCGTTCGGTTATGGCCTCAGCTACACCACCTTCGCCTACGATGCGCTGAAGGTGGCGGCCAATGGCAACCAGGTCACTGCCACCTTCCGCGTGCGCAACACCGGCCAGCGCGAGGGCGCTGCGGTGCCGCAGCTGTACGTGCGCCTGCCCGGTGGCCACGCCACGCCGGCGCGCCTGGTGGGCTGGTCCAAGGTGAAGCTGGCCCCAGGCCAGGCCACCACCGTTACGGTGAAGGTCGAGCCGCTTACCCTGGCGGACTACGATGTGGCGAACCGGCAGTGGGTGGTGCCCGCAGGCCAGTACACCGTTGAACTGGCTGACTCAGCCACGGCCGTCGTGCAGCAGGCCACGGTCACGCTGAAGCCATCCCTCGTGAAGTGATGCACTGAAACAGAGGGGCGCAGACGCGCCCCTCTCTGCAACCTCAGGCCAGCACGAACCGCGCCGACGTACCGCGCGTGCACGACGGTGCAATCCACACATCAAACGCCCCCGGTTCGGCACGGCGCACGCCGTCCACCCCGGTGAATGCCAGCATGGCCTCCTCCAGCAGGAAAGCCACCTCCACCGTCTCGCCCGGCGCGATCGCAATCTTGTCGAAGCCCTTCAGCTCGCGCACCGGCCGCACCCGGCTGGCCACGCGGTCGTGGACATAGAGCTGCGCCACTTCTTCAATCATCCGCGCGCCTTCGTTGCGGATGCACGCGCTCACCCGGATCGAACCACCGCGTTCCAGCACCTCGGCGCTCACCACCGTGGGCCCGTATACCGGCATGCCATAGGTCAGGCCATGGCCAAACGGGTACAGCGCTTCATGACTGATCTCGCGCCAGCGCGTCTTGAACTCCTGCATGTCCGGCAGTTCCGGGCGCCCCGTGCGCGGGTGGTTGTAGTAGTACGGCTGCTGGCCCGAGGCCTGCGGGAAGGACACCGGCAATCGGCCGGACGGGCTGTAATCGCCGAACAGCACATCGGCCAGCGCGTGCCCGGTCTGCGAGCCCAGGAACCAGGTGATCAGCAGCGCATCGGCGCTGCGCACGCCACCATGCAGGGCCAGCGCGCGGCCATTGCGCACCAGCGCCACCATCGGCGTGCCCGCCTCGGCCACCGCATCGGCCAGCGCCTGCTGTGCCACCGGCAGGGTGATCTCGATGCGCGACTGCGCCTCACCCGAATAGCGCTGCGGTTCGCCCAGCGCGAGGATCACTACGTCCGCTGCCTTGGCCGCCGCGACCGCCTCCGCAATGCCGCCCTCGATGACGTCCTCCAGCCCGCAGCCATCCACGAACTGCAGCTGCTGCGCATCCCCAACCGCCGCGCGCAGGCCGTCTTCCAGCGAGACGTAACGGCTGGCATCGCCGAACAGCGTCCAGCAGCCCTCGATGTTGTCGCGATCACGTCCAAACGGCCCGATCACCGCAATGCGCTGGCCCGACTTCTTCAGCGGCAGCACATCGCCCTCGTTCTTCAGCAGCACCACCGAGCGCCGCGCCGCATCACGCGCCAGTGCCTCGTGCTCGGCCAGCTGCGTGGCTGAGACATCCGGCATGCGCAGCGAGCGGTACGGGTCATCCAGCAGGCCGATCCGCTCCTTCAGTTCCAGCATGCGCCGCACCGCCTGGTCCAGCCGCCACATCGGCACCGCACCTTCGCGCACCAGCTCGGGCAGGTACTGGAGGTACAAGCCGCTCTGCAGGCTCAGGTCCAGCCCGGCCATGAAGGCCTTCAGCACCGCATCCTTCATGTCCTCGGCATAGCCGTGCGCCACTAGTTCCATTTCCGAGGTGTAATCGGAAATGGTGATGCCGTTGAACCGCCACTCGCCGCGCAGCACGTCCACCAGCAGCGGCTTGTTGGCGCTGGCTGGCACGCCATTGATGTCGTTGAAGGAACTCATCACGCTGGCCACGCCCGCGTCCACGGCGGCCTGGAATGGCGGCAGGTGCACGTCACGCAGCGTCTGCGGCGCCATGTCCACGGTGTTGTAATCCAGCCCGGCCAGGCTGGCGCCGTAGGCCACGTAGTGCTTGGCGGTGGCCAGCAGCGTGTCCTCGGCGGTCAGGTCATCGCCCTGGAAACCCTGCACGCGCGCGGCGCCGAAGCGGCAGGCCAGCAGCGTGTCTTCGCCCGTGCCCTCGGCACCGCGGCTCCAGCGCTGGTCGCGGGTCACGTCGATGGCCGGCGCATAGGTCCAGTGGATGGCGGCCGCCGTGGCTTCGACGGCAGTGGCACGCGCCGTGCGCCGGGCAAGGTCAGGTTCGAAACTGGCGGTCTCGCCCAGCGGAATCGGAAATACCGTGCCCATGCCGTGGATGACATCGGCGGCGAGGATGACCGGAATGCCCAGGCGGCTTTCTTCCACCGCCACCCGCTGCAGCTCCACCGCCCCTTCCCTGCCCTTGCCATTGAACAGCGAGCCGACCTTGCCCTGGCGGATCAGCTGCAGCACCTGCTCGGCGTTCTGCGTGTTGGCCACCGGGTTGATGTCCGGTGCGAACGGCCGAACCATGTCGGCGGTGACGTTGAGCTGGCCGACCTTCTCCTCCAGCGTCATCTGCGCCATCAGCGCATCAATCCGATTGCTCATTGCATCCTCGTGTCATCGATTTCCACGAGGCATGAAAATGGGTATAGCGCTAAATCACCACCCTGCTCAGCGCGGTGGCGGCCCCGACGACGTCCGCACCAGCAGCGTATGCGCCAGCACCTGCTCACCCTCGGGCATCTCCGCCTTGCCCACCAGGGTGGCGATGATCGCCGCCACCGCCGC
>DOKO01000429.1:0-135 GCA_003510825.1 Stenotrophomonas sp. | reverse complement strand
GATGATCGCCGCCACCGCCGCATCGGCCATCGCCCCCATCGGCTGCGCCGCCACCGTCAGCGGCGGCCAGGCCCGGCGCGAGGCGGCGGTATCGTCGAACGCGGCCACTGACAGATCCTGCGGCACGCGCAGGCC
>DOKO01000431.1:1988-5012 GCA_003510825.1 Stenotrophomonas sp. | reverse complement strand
GACCGCGATGTACCACTTCCTATTCGTACCGCTCACGCTCGGCCTGTCCTTCATGGTGGCCATCATGGAGAGCGTGTACGTCATGACCCGCAAACAGGTCTGGCGGCAGATGACCCTGTTCTGGGGCACGCTGTTCGGCATCAACTTCGCCATCGGCGTGGCCACCGGCCTGGTGATGGAATTCCAGTTCGGCATGAACTGGTCGTACTACAGCCACTACGTGGGCGATATCTTCGGTGCGCCGCTGGCCATCGAAGGCCTGATGGCCTTCTTCCTCGAAGCGACCTTCATCGGCCTGTTCTTCTTCGGCTGGAAGCGCCTGACCCCGGTCAAGCACCTCACCGTCACCTGGCTGATGGCGCTGGGCACCAATCTGTCGGCGGTGTGGATCCTGATCGCCAACGGCTGGATGCAGAACCCGACCGGTGCGGTGTTCAACCCGGACACGATGCGCATGGAAGTGGTGGACTTCGCCGCGGTGCTGCTGAACCCGGTGGCGCAGGCCAAGTTCGTGCACACCGTCAGCGCCGGCTACGTGACCGGTGCCATCTTCGTGATGTCGATCAGCGCCCTGTACCTGCTGCGCAACAAGCACAAGGACATGGCCCGTCGCTCGTTCGCGGTGGCCGCGGCGTTCGGCCTGCTGTCCTCGCTGTCGGTGGTGGTGCTGGGTGACGAGAGCGGTTACGCCGCCAGCGAGCACCAGAAGATGAAGCTGGCCGCGATCGAAGCGATGTGGGAAACCGAGCGTGCGCCGGCCGACTTCACCGCCTTCGGCATTCCCAACCAGACCACGCACCAGAACGACTACGCGATCAAGATCCCGTACCTGATGGGCCTGATCGCCACCCGTTCGCTGGACCAGCCGATTCCCGGCATCCTGGAGCTGGTGGACCGCGCCGAGCACCGCATCCGCGGTGGCCAGCTCGCCTACGGCGCACTGGAACGCATCAAGAAGGACAAGACCGACCTGCAGGCGCGCGAGATGTTCGACCGCCACTGGCAGGACCTGGGCCACGGCCTGCTGCTGAAGCGTTACCGCGAGGACATCCTCAACGCCACCCCGGAGGAAATCTCCAAGGCCGCGATGGATACCGTGCCGCGCGTGGCACCGCTGTTCTGGACCTTCCGCATCATGGCGGGCCTGGGCTTCTACCTGATCGCCTTCTTCGCCCTGGCGTTCTACTACTCCTGCCGCAACAACTTCCAGGACAAGCGCTGGTTCCTGAGGCTTGCCGTGTGGAGCCTGCCGGCACCGTGGATCGCGATCGAATGCGGCTGGTTCGTGGCCGAGTACGGCCGCCAGCCGTGGGCGGTGGATGGCGTGCTGCCCACCTTCTACGCGGCATCGGGCCTGGCCCTGCATGAAATCCTGACCACGCTGGCGGTGTTCACCGCGCTGTACACGGTGCTGCTGGTCATCGAGGTCAAGCTGATGCTGAAGGCGATCCGCACCGGCCCGGATGACATCCTGCCGACGCTGCAGGCCGACATCCGCCCTGTTTCCCCCACTGCAGCCGCTGCCGGACAGGCCTGAGGCAGGAGAATCCAGATGGAATTCATTGCACTTGATTACACCACGCTCCGCGTGATCTGGTGGCTGCTGCTCGGCATCCTGCTGATCGGCTGGGCGGTGATGGACGGTTTCGACCTCGGCGTCGGCACCCTGCTGCCGTTCGTTGCGAAAACCGATGAGGAACGCCGGCTGGTGATCAACACCGTCGGCCCGGTCTGGGAAGGCAACCAGGTCTGGCTGGTGCTGGGCGGTGGCGCGATCTTCGCCGCCTGGCCGCCGCTGTATGCGGTCAGCTTCTCCGGCTTCTACCTGGCGGTGTTCGCGATGCTGTTCGGCCTGATCCTGCGGCCGGTCGGCTTCAAGTACCGCAGCAAGATGCCGTCCAGGCGCTGGCGCGACAACTGGGACCGCGTGCTGTTCGTCGGTGGCCTGCTGCCGGGCCTGATCGCCGGCGTAGCGGTGGGCAACGTGCTGCTGGGCGTGCCGTTCCATTTCGATGACACCCTGCGCGTGACCTACACCGGTTCGTTCTTCGGCCTGCTCACGCCGTTCGCGCTCATCGCCGGCCTGGTCAGCGTGGCCATGCTGGTCTCGCACGGTGCGGCCATGCTGGTCATCAAGACCGACGGCCCGGTGGCCGAACGTGCCGCACGCTACGGCAGCATCGCCGCGCTGATCAGCTTCGTGCTGTTCGCGGTGGCTGGCCTCTGGGTGGCCTTCGGCCTGCCCGGTTACCAGATCACCTCGCAGGTGGTGACCGACGGCCCGACCAACCCGCTGCTGAAGACGGCGGCGATCGGCACGGCTGCCGGTGGCTGGCTGCGCAACTACAGCAGCATGCCGGCCACGATCGTGTTCCCGGTGCTGGGCCTGCTGGGTGCGCTGGCCAGTGCGGTGCTGCTGCGTGCACGCCGCGGCGGCCTGGCCTTCATCGCCTCGGGTGCCTCCATCGCCGGCATCATCCTGACCGTCGGCTTCGCCATCTTCCCCTTCCTGCTGCCGTCCTCCAGCCAGCCCACCTCCAGCCTCACCGTCTGGGACAGCTCGTCCAGCCACCTGACGCTGTGGATCATGCTGCTGGCCACGGCCATCTTCCTGCCGATCATCCTCGCCTACACCACCTGGGTGTACCGCGTGCTGAAGGGCAAGACCACGGTCGAAGAGATGGGCGACAACCCGAACGCGTATTGATGGCTTGCATCCGTGCCGACCAACGGTCGGCACCCACCACGAGCAACAGGTGCCGAGCAATGGTCGGCACCCACCACGAGCAATAAGTGCCGACCCACGGTCGGCACCTGCCCCGAACGAAGGAGATACGAGCATGTGGTATTTCGCCTGGATCCTTGGCACTGGCCTGGCCTCCACCGTGGCCATCCTCAACGGCATGTGGTTCGAATCGCGCGAGCGGAACCGCCTTGAGAAAGAAAACAGTCGCTGAGCTGTAAAAAAACCTTGCCGCCTTGGCCTTCACACGGTATCTTAGGCGGCTCCTTCGGGGTGTAGCT
>DOKO01000431.1:0-1770 GCA_003510825.1 Stenotrophomonas sp. | reverse complement strand
TCCTGTCTCCCCGACCACTTCGGTGGTCGCATTGAAGCCTGGTGAAGTCTTCCAGGCTTTTTTGTTCCCTGAAGGATTCCATTGCTTCGGCAGTGTGAAGAAACACCATTTACCCCTTGCCGCCATCGGGGTGAATGGATAGAATAGGCGGCTCCCTTCGGGGTGTAGCTCAGTCTGGTAGAGCGCTACGTTCGGGACGTAGAGGTCGCAGGTTCGAATCCTGTCTCCCCGACCACTTCAGTGGTCACCAAGAAGCCTGGAAGACGACAGTCCTCCGGGTTTTTTTGTGCCTGCCGCTTGGCGGCATCCCGCCCGGCCCCGCCCGTACAATGGGCACCCTTTCCCCCACCCCTGCACCGGCCTGGCCCGGTGCCGGCGCTGCACGCCCGAGACGCCGCGTGCGCCACCTGCAAGGACCCGCCGCATGACGTCCCCGACTTCGCCCTCACCCTCGCTGCTGCACGGCCGCCTGCTGGCGTTCGCCGCCATCCTGCTGGCGGCGGTCAACCTGCGTACCGCGGTCACCTCCATCACTCCGCTGCTGGACGTGCTCGGCCAGCAGTTCGGCTTCGGCACCACCATGACCGGCGTGCTCGGCATGCTGCCCACCGCCTCGTTCGCGCTGTTCGGCGTGGCGACCCCGGCCGTGGCCCGGCGCCTGGGCCTGGAGCGCACCACGCTGCTGGCGATGACCCTGGCCATGGCCGGCCTGCTGCTGCGCTCCAGCGCCGGCAACGTCGGCACCCTGCTGCTGGGCTCGGTGATCGCACTGGCCGGCATGGGCATCGGCAACGTGGTGGTGCCGCCGCTGGTGAAGCGCTACTTCGCCAACAAGGTCGGCACGATGAGCACGCTGTACATCAGCGTGCTGCAGCTGGGCACGATGACCCCGGCGCTGCTGGCGGTGCCGGTGGCCAATGCCGCGGGCTGGCGCGTGTCGCTGGGCATGTGGGCACTGCTGGCCCTGGCCGCCGCCCTGCCTTGGCTGATGCTGGCCCGCCGCGCGCCGAAGCCGGTGCAGGACGGCAGCGATCCGACCACGCAGCCGCACGGCAGGGTCTGGCGCACGTCGCTGGGCTGGAGCATGACGCTGATGTTCGGCATGACCTCGCTGATGACCTACTCGATGTTCACCTGGCTGCCGCGCATCGTGGTCGAGGCCGGTGCCACGCCGGCGTTCGGCGGGGTGATGGTGGCGGTGTTCTCGGCACTGGGCCTGCTGCCGTCGCTGGTCATTCCGTCGCTGGCGGTGCGCCTGCCGAATCCGTTCCCGCTGGTGCTGATCGGTTTCTTCGCCTTCGTCATCGCCTTTACCGGCCTGCTGCTGGCACCGCTGAAGGCGCCGCTGCTGTGGGCGGCGCTGCTGGGCGTGGGCCCGTCGACGTTCCCGCTGGCGCTGACGCTGATCAACCTGCGCACGCGCACCCCGACCGGGTCGGCGGCGTTGTCCGGCTTCATGCAGGGCGTGGGCTACAGCTTCAGCTGCCTGGGGCCGTTCCTGGTGGGCTGGCTGCATACGGTGAGCGAGGGCTGGACGTTGCCGTTCGGGTTCCTGTTTGGCTGCGCGGCGCTGATGCTGGGTGCGTCGTGGGTGGCGTGCAAGCCGCGGAAGCTGGAAGACCTCTGGTAAGGGGTTGGGGTGCTGCGGCAGGGCTGCGCCCTGCACCTGCAGATGCCTTCAAGCCAGTGCAACGTCAAAGGCAACAGCCGGCTCTGGGTTTCTGCTGGCTGGGCGTGGCGGTGTGGGCTTGCAGGACACGCCGTAAACCC
>DOKO01000295.1:486-5986 GCA_003510825.1 Stenotrophomonas sp. | reverse complement strand
GCAGCGCATCCCAGTTGGTCATGCGCACGCAGCCATGTGATTCGGTCTTGCCGACATGGCCGGGCTCGGGCGTGCCGTGCAGGCCGTAATGTGGCTTGGACAGGTCGATCCAGACCCGGCCCACGGGATTGTTCGGGCCCGGCGGCAGCGTGGCCTTTTTCTCGCCCTTGCGCGCATCCCAGAACAGCTTCGGGTTGTAGTGGAACGGCGGGTCGCGGTACACGCCGAGGATCTTCCATTCACCGATCGGCAGCGGATCGTGCTGGCTGCCCGACGACACCGGCACCTGCGCGATCACCTTGCCCGCTGCATCGAGCAGCTGCAGGGTGGAATCGGATTTGTCGACCACCACCTTGGCCGCCTTCGGCAGCGGTGCCGGCGCAATGTTCGGCACCTGGATGCGGCTGCCGGCCTTGCCCAGGTCGACGCCGGGGTTGAGCGCCTTCAACAGCTCGGGCGAGGCATGAAAGCGCTCGCCGAGCGACTCTTCCACGCTGCCGTAGCCCAGCGCCTTCAGCTTGGCCTGTGCGGCGGGGCCCTTCGGCACCGGCTGGAACGGACCGGCCACGTCCTCGGCGGTCAGCGTGTAACTGGCCAGCGGTGCATTGGCATCGGCC
This sequence comes from Stenotrophomonas sp., assembly GCA_003510825.1. Taxonomy (GTDB): domain Bacteria; phylum Pseudomonadota; class Gammaproteobacteria; order Xanthomonadales; family Xanthomonadaceae; genus Stenotrophomonas. The sequence continues at coordinate 5,369 of DOKO01000295.1, read as the reverse complement.
TGCAGTGCCTTCCAGGTGGCATCGTCGAGTTCGCCGGTGACGGTCAGCCCGTGCGCGGCCTGGAAGCCGGACACCGCGCGGCGCTGGTTGCTGCCCACTTCGCCATCGATCTGGCCGGGCGAGAAATTGGCGCGGTCCAGCAGTACCTGCGCGTGCAGGGGCGAGCGTGCAGCGATGTCCGGTCCGGCGCGTTCGGCGATGGGCGCGGGCAGGTTGGCTGGCGGGGCCTGCGCGAATGCAGGGGAAACCAGCAGCGACAGCGCAAGCACGGCAACGCGGGGTGAAAGCATGGGAAGCTCCTGCAGAACGTGCCCCCACCATGCCTGCACCCCGCGACCAGCCCGCGTGAAAACACCAGCGTGTTGCTGAGCGGTAGATGAGCGCTCAACGCGCGGGGTGATCCTCGATGCGCCAGCTCTGCAGCACGCCGAAGCCGATCTCGGCCACGGTGAACAGCAGCAGGATCGCACTGGCGCCGTGCAGTACCGCATACACCTGCCACAGCGCGAACAGCCAGCGTGCGGCGGCATCGAGCCGGCCCAGCAGCACGTTGGGGGCAAGCACGCGGGCCAGCGACCACATCACCACCACCGAGCCGAGCAGGTTGGCCAGCAGCATGTGCAGCGGGTCCAGCGCGGGCACCTGGCCGGGCAGCTGCCAGGCCTGGGCCAGCGCCGCCATCGCCGCATGCAGCGGTGCGAAGGTCCAAGGCAGGGCGAAGGGCAGGGTGACCACCAGGTCGTAGAACGCACTGGCGCGGACGATGCGGAGGTAGCGGGAGGTGAGCATGGACGCCTTCAACAGGGGAGAGAGGGCGTACTGTCAGGGCTGAAGTAAACTTCAAGGTCAAGCGTTTTCTGGAACCCTCATGCAGATTGGAGAGCTGGCCCAGGCCTGCGGCCTGTCGCGCGAAGCCCTGCGTTTCTACGAGAAGCAGGGCCTGATCGGCGCGCGGCGCCTGGCCAATGGCTACCGCGATTACCCCGACGAAACGGCGATGCTGGTGCACTACATCCGCACCGCCCAGCAGCTCGGCTTCACCCTGGCCGAGATCGGCCAGCGCCTGCCCAGGCTGTGGGAGCAGGCCGATGCAGGCCCGCTGCTTGCGGCCGCGCTGCAGGAAAAGCTCGCCGACATCGATGCCCGCATCGCCGCGCTCGGCGCCCTGCGCCAGGACCTGGCCACGCGCCTGGCCAGCGCCTGCCCACTGCAGCCACACGAGGTCGCTGGCTGAACGAAGAATGTGAACCGCCACCGAAGCGTTGGCGGTTGCACGGTCAAGGAGCACGGGCGGCGGGCCGATAAGGGCGCATCCCCTCCACGTTTGGATTCCCCCCCATGAACTACTTGAGGAATGTCAGGGTCGCCTGGCGTCTTGGCCTTGGCTTTGGCCTGTTGCTGCTGCTGGTGGCTGCCGTGGTCACCACCGGCGCCACCGCCACGGCCGTGCAGAAGCACGCGATGCAGCAGGTGGTCGAGGTCAGCGTAGCCAAGGTGCGGCTGCTGTCGGAAATGCTCGATGCCAACAACCAGATGATGGTCGTGCGCCGCGAGATGCTGATCCGCCAGGGTGACGCGCGCGACGCCGACGAGCAGCGCATCGCCGACCTGGTCAAGCGCTACGAAACCAGCTGGACCGCCTACCAGGCACTGCCCGGCGATGCCGATGGCAAGGCGATGGGCGAGGCCATCGCGGCCATGCGTGCGGTTGCGCGCCCGCTCAACAAGCAGACCAGTGAACTGATGGCGCAGGGCGACTTCCCCGGCGCCATCGCGTTGACCCTGGGCCCGGTGCAGGACGCGGCCAATGGCTGGAACAAGGCGCTGGCCGATGGCGTGGCCTTCGAAGAGAAGGAAAGCCGCGAGGCGGCCGCCGAAGCGATCCGTCTCGGCGAGCGCAGCCTGCTGCAGCTGCTGGTGCTGGGCGGCGTAGCGCTGCTGGTCGGCATCGCCGCCTCGGTGATGATCGGCCGCAGCCTGACCGGCCCGCTGGCGCGTGCGGTGCAGCTGGCACAGCGGCTCTCCAAGGGCGAGCTGGACCAGTCCTTCCACCTGGGTGGCCGCGATGAACTGACCCAGCTGGGCGAGGCCATGGGCAGCGTGCGGCAGAGCGTGCAGGCCGCCATCGGCGCGCAGCTGCAGATGGCCGAGCAGCACGAGGCCGGTGCCATCGGCTACCGCATGGATGCCAGCGCCTTCCCCGGCGATTTCGGCCGCATGGTGCAGGCCACCAACAGCCTGGTGGAATCGCACGTGCAGGTGGAACTGCTGATGGCCGAAGTCATGCAGCGCTACGCGATCGGCGATCTCAGCCGCGACCTGCCGCAGTATCCCGGCGAGAAGGGCGCGTTCACCCGCACCCTGGCCGCGGTCAAGCAGAGCCTGATGGCGATCAGCGCCCAGATCGACACGCTGGCCCGGGCCGCCGGCGCGGGTGATTTCAGCGTGCGCGGCGATGCCGAGGCGTTCCAGTTCCAGTACCGCGCGATGGTCGAACACCTCAACGCGATGATGGCCAGCTCGCAGGCCAGCATCGCCGATGTCTCCGACGTGCTGCGCGCGATCTCGCACGGCAACCTGACCGCGCGCATGGACGGTGACTACGAGGGCGTCTTCGCCCGCATGCGCGACGATGCCAACACCACCACCACGCAGCTGACCGGCATCGTCCGTGGCATCCAGGTGGCGGCCGACAGCATCAACAACGCCGCGCAGGAACTGGCCGCCGGCAACAGCGATCTCTCGCGCCGTACCGAGCAGCAGGCAGCGAACCTGGAAGAAGCCGCCGCCTCCATGGAAGAGCTGACCTCCACCGTGCGCCAGAACGCCGACCTGGCCCGCCAGGCCGACAGCGAAGCGCATGCGGCCGGTGCGGCCGTGCGCGAAACCGAGCAGGCGATGGCGCAGATGGCAACGGTGATGGGTGAAATCGACCAGTCGTCGGCGCGCATTTCGGAGATCTCCACGGTGATCGATGGCATCGCGTTCCAGACCAACATCCTGGCGCTGAACGCCGCCGTCGAAGCAGCACGTGCCGGTGAGCAGGGACGTGGTTTCGCCGTGGTCGCCAGCGAAGTGCGCACCCTGGCGCAGCGCGCCGGCGTCGCCGCCAAGGAGATCAAGGAACTGATCGAGGATGCCGCCGCCAAGGTGCAGAGCGGGCTGGCCGTGACCGTGCAGTCCGAGGCGGCGATCGCCCGCCTGGCCCACGCCAGTTCGCGCACCAACCAGCTGATGAGCGATATCGCTGCGGCCAGCAAGGAACAGGCCGCCGGTATCGAACAGGTCAACCAGGTGGTGGTGCAGATGGACCAGGTGACCCAGCAGAACGCGGCTCTGGTGGAAGAGGCGACCGCGGCCAGCCGCGCGCTGGAAGAGCAGGCCAACGCGCTGACCACCTCGGTGTCGGTGTTCCAGATCGAGCAGGACGGTGCAGCCCGCGCCGTGGTGGCGCGCGCCGCCTGATCTTCGACAAGGGCCCGCAGGGAGCTGCCACGCGTCCGCGCGCGTGGCAGCTGCTCAGTCCTTCACGCGGTGGATGCGGCCGTCCTCGATCTTCCAGATCACATCCTCGCCCGTGGTGACGTACAGCGGCGAGCGGGCCCAGAGGCTCCAGAACACGTGCACTTCGGTCGGTGTCGGGTCGAGCATGTGGGTGACGATCATTGCCGCATTGCGCGGCGCACGCTTCAGCTGGATGCAGCTGCGGGTGAACGCGCGCTGCGAGGTGATCCGGCCCTCCGCGATGTCGAACCGATAGCTGCCGCCCAGCGGGACTGCGGCAGGGTCGGTGGTGGCCGGCAGCAGGTAGACCGTCCATGCATCGGTGGTCGCGCCGGGCGCCGGCAGCACCACGCTGTTGTAGCGCTTCGCGCAGGCATCGATGCGGCTCTGCGTCGCCAGCGCCCGGGCAGCGGCAGCACCGGCCTGGTAGGCGGTAGGGGCCGCCGGAACCGCCAGCGCCTCGATCGCGCCGGCCAGGTTTCCCCGTGCATCAGTGGTGGCCCGATACAGAACCACGGCACCTTCGCCGATCATGCTGACTTCGTAGCGGTTGTCCTTCGGCTCGGTGATCCAGCCCCGTACCCGGCTGTCACCACGCATTCCCTTTTTGAGCAGGGCATCGGTCGCGCGCTCGGCGGCCAGGTCATGCTCGAACATTTCCCGGCCCCGCGTTTCCGCCTGTGCGAGGGCCTGCGCGGTCGCCGCATCGTCCACGGGCGGGCTGGCGGCGGAAACGGCAGGTGCCGCGATGCAGGCCCACGCCAGCAGTGCCAGCATCATCATTCGTCGGGTCATGGCAGATCTCATGCGCCGCGTCCTGCGGCAGGCTGGAGTATGCCGCAGACCAGCGGTCTACCACCCGTTCGCAATTTCGGCGATGCTCGCTGCAGACACCGGGGGAGGGAGCATGGACAGCAACGAGACCGAAGGCGCCTACGGCGACGTGCCACGGATGCAGGGCATGGCCGCGCCCGCCATGCCCCCAGCCGAAGCGCCGACCGACTGGTCGATGCTGCCGCTGACCCGTGGCGATGATGATTCGGCGGTGATGCAGGCGCTGCGCCGCATGCGCCGTGAGCCGGCCCTGCTGTTCACCGTGGCCTACCTGCTGGTCTCGCTGCTCGGGCTGTGGTGCAGCTTCTGGTTCTACCGGGGCTTCAAGCTGTCGATCCTGGATTACCTGCAGCCCAGCGATTTCCTGGTGGCCGGCATCCGCGACCCGGCGTACGTGCTGCTGCTGGCCTCGGGCGTGCTGCTGGTGCTGGTGGTGACCTGGCCGGAAACGCTGCGCATGCGCAATGCCGCCAAGCTGGAACAGCTGCGCGCGCGCAACTGGGTGTGGCGCGCGGTGCTGACACGCTCGGCACTGACCAGCTGGG
>DOKO01000295.1:0-306 GCA_003510825.1 Stenotrophomonas sp. | reverse complement strand
GGGCGTAGGCCTGCGCCCGCTGACCGCGATGACCCTGGCCGTGGCCGCCTTCATGGCGCTGGGCGCGGCGAACTACGTGACGGTGCGCGGGGAGCAGATCCGCAACGCCGGCAGCGGCGAAGTGATCCGCCTGCAGTTGAATGGCGACCGCGCGCCGTTGCCGGGTACTGCGCGCCTGCTCGGCTCCAGCAGCGCGTTCCTGTTCGTCTGGTGGCCGCAGCAGCGGCGTGCCGAAGCCATTCCGATCGCGGCGGTGCGCACGCTGCAGGCGGTCACCGTGGCGGCGCCTGCGCCTGCGCCGCCCGC
>DOKO01000297.1:505-3519 GCA_003510825.1 Stenotrophomonas sp. | reverse complement strand
CGCAGGTCGTGGGTTTCCATAGTTCTCCGTTCATTGGCGATTTAGCGCCAGCTGCCTCGGATTGGGTCGCGGTGGCACGCCGGGAGTGTATCATCGGTTTGATTTCCCCAACCGCCAGTACCGATGCGCAATCTTCTGTTGGTCGCCGCCGTCGCCCTGTCCACCACCGGGTGCGGCATCATCTACAAGCAGCCCATCTATCAGGGCAACCTGATCCGGGAAGATGCCGTGTCCAAGCTGCAGGTCGGGCAGAGCAAGCAGCAGGTGAACGCCCTGCTGGGCACCCCGTCCGTGCCGGACCCGTTCCACGCCCAGCGCTGGGACTACACCGCCAGCCAGCGGATCGACCGTCTCGGCCGTACCGAAGTGAAGAACTTCACCGTGTACTTCGAGAACGACGCCGTCACCCGTTGGGAAGGCGACTACTTCCCGGCCAACGACAAGGCCCTGGCCCAGCAGACGGTCCGCCAGTTCGGCCGCAACCTGGCCAAGGACAAGAAGAAGAGCCGCTGAGCCCTTCTGCCCGCCCCTCGGGGCGGGACCCTGGAATCAATCGCCGCGCGCGCGACGCCGGCGGTTTTCCTTGGGATCGGCCTGCAGAGGCCGCAGCAGCTCCACCCGATCGCCATCCAGCAGCGCCTGCTGCGGGCGTGCCAGCACGCCATGCACGGCGGCGGCCGGACAGTCGCTACTACCCTCGAGGGCGGCGGCGGCAATGGCCTCGGCCACGGTCGCGCCTTCCGGCAACTGCAGCCGGCGTGACAGCACCTGCTGCGGCCAGGCCAGCACCACCTCGACCTCGATCATCGCTCAGCCCTCGTCGGCAACGCGGACGAAGTCGTTGACCATGCGGTCGGCCAGGCCTTGGAAACCGATCGCCAGCGCCGGCGCGAGCAGGCGGGATTTCGGCTCGAACTCCAGGGTCAGGGTGACCTTGCAGGCATCCTCGGCCAGGGCATGGAATTCCCAGCGGCCGTGCAGCTGCTTGAACGGGCCGTCGCGCAGCTGCATATCGATGCTGTGCGGGCGCTGCAGGGTGTTTTCGGTCTGGAACCAGGTGCTGAACGAACCCAGGCCCAGATCCAGGCGGGCGACCAGGCGGTCCTCGCCCTGTTCCAGGACGCGGGCGTCCGAGCACCAGCGGAAGCGGCGCGGATAGGCCTGGACGTCGTTGACCAGGTCGAACATGCGCGCGGCCGAGTGTTCGACCAGGGCGCTGCGGCGGATAGTAGGCATAAAGACGGCGCGTTTCGGCAATCGACCGGGCGGGCCCGAATCGGAGACAATACGGAAATGAGCAAGAACAGCGGCAAGGATAAAGCAAAGAACGCGACGGCCAACAAAACCATCGCGTTGAACAAGCGTGCCCGCCACGAGTACCACATCGAGGAACGCTTCGAGGCAGGCCTGGCCCTGCAGGGCTGGGAGGTGAAGTCGATCCGCGCCGGGCGCGGCAACATCATCGACGCCTACGCCTACGTGAAGCAGGGCGAGATCTTCCTGATCGGTGCGCAGATCACTCCGTTGATCCAGGCCTCCACCCACGTGGTGGCCAACGACCGGCGCGAGCGCAAGCTGCTGCTGCACCGGAACGAGATCGACAAGCTGGTCGGCAAGGTCGAGCGCGATGGCTACACGATCGTGCCCACGGCCATGTACTGGAGCAAGAACAAGATCAAGCTGGAAGTGGCGCTGGCCAAGGGCAAGCAGACCCACGACAAGCGCGATGCCGCCAAGGACCGTGACTGGGCGATCGAGAAGCAGCGCGTGATGCGTCGCGGAAACCGCGACGCCTAAGGGCTGTCTGTAGAGTCGAGCCATGCTCGACTTGGTTTTTTGGGGCAGCCGAGCATAGCTCGGCTCTACAGAAAGCCGGGCGATCAGCCCGCCAGCATGCCCTGCCCGCGCATCCGCGGCGCCAGCGTCGCATGCATCACCGCCAGGTGCATCACCACTGCCAGCTCCGGCGCGTGCCGGTCATCGCCGGCCCGCCACTGCTTTGCCAGCTGGGCCGCATCGTCAGGCAACAGGGCCAGCAGCTGCTGGTCATCCAGCGCATCGGCCTGGTGCTGCAGCTGCTGCGACAGCGCCCAGCTGCGGCGGACATGGGTCAGGATGCTCAACGAGGCCAGGGTCAGCAGGGCAACGGCCGCCCCGTGCTCGAACCACAGCGCGATGACGTCCGGGCCCCAGACCATCACCGCCAGCACGGCCAAGGCCAGCATCCGCCAGCCCGGCACCAGGGCCTGGTCGCGTCGCGGCCAGTACACCACCACTGCACTGGCCACCAGGAACACCGCCGCCGTCGCCGGCAGCGCGGTCAGGCAGGCCGCAGTGACGATCGCGGCCAGCACCGCCCAGACCCAACCGGGCGGCAGCGCGCGTCGTCGGTAGTCGGCGCCTACCGGCCCGATCAGCTGTCGCAGGCTGCGTTGTTGGATGGTGTCAGTCACCCGGGGTCTCCGTGTCGTTCCTGGCTCGGATGTTGGCCGCCAGTGTGTCGCAAAATCGTGCCAATGAAGTTAGCAATCCGCTATGACAACGGCTCTACAACTTGTTGCGGATTGCCAAGGTGACTGTTCAGCTGTTTTGCCGTAGCATTGCAACCGTTGGGCAGGCCCGGCACGTGGCAACACGCATCTGGCCTAGTACCTTGCAAGACTTGAAGAAACCGGGGGTGCATTGGTTTCGACGGGGGTTGTGAAGTCGCCTGGCGCATGCCGAGGGGGTAGCTGTCCTCGTAAATCCAGCTGCAAAACTCTAGTTGCCAACGACGACAACTACGCTCCGGTCGCTCTCGCAGCCTAAAAACTGCGGTGCGTGACCTTCTGCCGACTTAGGCGGAGCCTCGAAACTGCTTGTGTCCATGCTCGCAGCGTAGAGTCATTATCATGGAATCGCGCTGGGCGGCTGCCTGTCAGTCCGGCACTAGAACAAAACAGGCTGGTTCCCGGGTGCGCTTTGCACACCGTGCTGCTCGGGGATGAGATTCAACGGTGAGCTAAGCATGTAGT
>DOKO01000297.1:0-304 GCA_003510825.1 Stenotrophomonas sp. | reverse complement strand
CGCCCACCTCCACCATCTGTACCGCCCTTCGGGGCACGAAAAGCCGGACACTCCCGTCGATTGGGGTCCGGCTTTTTTGTTGCCTGTTCTACGGCCGCATTTCGCCCGATACCCCCGATAATGTCGCTTTGGACCGGCGGATCCCCCGCCCAGCACAGGGAACAGAACGATGGCGTTGGTGAGTTGCATGGAGTGTGGCCGCGAAGTCAGTGACAAGGCCGCCAGTTGCGTCGGCTGCGGCGCCCCGGTCGGCGCCACCCGCCCGACCCCGCCGCCGCTGCATGCGGCCCCCGTGTACGCGCCC
>DOKO01000299.1:443-7296 GCA_003510825.1 Stenotrophomonas sp. | reverse complement strand
GGATGCTGACCCTGCGCGGCAGCTGCCAAGCCACCGGGGTGCACCGCAGCCGCCCAACGTCATCGACGCTGGGCGGCTGTCCAACCGATCAAGAATCAGTACTAGTAAATGCGGCGGGGCTCCGGAACCGGCGTCGGTGCCGGTGCACCGGGGTGCCACGGCCGCTCGATCACCTGCGACGGCTGCTCGCGCCACATCACCGCCAGCGTGCAGTCGTTGGCGCGTTCCCGGCACATCTTTTCTGCCTTGCGCTGCGCAGCCTCCGGACTGGCCTCGGCCAGGGCGAAGCCCATGGATACGGTTCCGGTGAAGATGGCCGAGTAGCCCTCTCCGGTGGCGACGGCCGACTGCCCGCAGTTGCGGGAGCGGGCGGCACAGTACTTCACCGCGTTCTGCATCGAGGTGCTCACCGTCGCCTGGTTCATCGAGTAGCCGTAGGCGCCATCTGCATCGTAGGCAATGGCCGAGGCCGCGCCTGCAGTGGACGAAACGCCCAACAGCAGCGCACAGGAAATTGCATGCATCCAGTTCATTGAATCCTCCTTTTCGTCGATGGTTGACCGAAGGGGTAACGGTAATCAAGCCTGTCGTGAGCGCAATCGCGCCCGCGGTTCACGTTCCGCAGGCGCTGTGCTGCCGGCCCTGGTTCAGAGCCGCACGGTCACGCCCACCTGGAAGCCACGCCCCGGCAGTGGCGCGATGTATTTCAGTGGCGAGTTGTGCGGGCGCGCCTCTTCGTTGAGCAGGTTGCTGCCGTTGATGAAGACCTCCATCCCGGCCACGGCGGTCGTGCGCAGGGGAATCTCCCGGCTCAGCTGCAGGTCGACCAGGTTGAACGCATCCAGCGGTACTTCTTCGCTGACGTTGCGGCCCAGGTACTTCTGCGTGCCGTAGTAGGTGCTCGACAGCTGCGCCTTCCAGCCCTCGCGCTGCCATTGCACGGTGGCGCCGTAACGGTTGGTCGGCATGTTGGGCAGGTATTCGCCATCGTTATGGGCGCGCAGCGAATCGGGGTGGTCGGCCTTGTTCTTCACCAGGTCGGCAAAGGCGGACAGCTCCAGGCTGCCGAAGCGGCCGAGCGTCAGTGACTGCGAGGCATCGACCTCGAAACCCTTCACCGTCGTGTCGGTCTGCTTCCAGTACTTCAGCGGCAGGCGGTTGGCGGTCTGCAGGCCGGAGTAGCCCAGGTACAGGTAGTTTTCGTAACGCATGCGGTAAGCGGTAGCCGACAGCTGGAAGCCGCCCAGGTGGAACAGGCCGGTCAGCTCGAGGTTCTTCGCTCGTTCCGGGTCCAGGTTCTGGTTGCCTTCTTCCTGGGTCATCACCGAATAGTGCGCATTGCTGGCGTAGAGCTCATTGATCTCCGGTGCACGCTGCGAAGAGGAGTAGCGCACCTTGGCGGCGAACAGCGGGCCGAGTTCAACGTAGGCGCCGATGCTGTAGCTGTTGAGCCGGAAGTCGCGGTCCTGCAGCGTGGTGTTGGCGGAATTGCGCGCCGTCTTGAAGCTGCTCGGCCGCACTGTGTGGTCCACGCGTTCATGGCGCACGCCGGCATCGAACGAGGCCCAGTCGAAGTCCAGTGTTTCCTTCAGGAACACCGCCTGGCTGCGGGTGTCGACGTTGGGCAGGTAGCGCAGCGATCCGCTGCCGGTGACGTCACGCGACTGCTGGCTGAGGCCGAGCAGGCCGCTCAGCGAGCCGACGCGGCGATGGGCCAGCAGCAGTTCGGCCTGGGTGCTTTCAAAGTCGTAATCGTTGGCCTTGCTGGTACCCAGCCGTTCGCCGGAGGTGTTGTCCAGCTGCGAGACGCGCAGCTCGGCACGCTCGACGCCCGGCAGCGGGTCGCGCAGCAGGGCTTCCAGCGCGTAGCGCTCCTGCTTGATGACCACGCCCACCGGCAGGCCGTCGGCGTAGTTGGAACCGAAGGACAGGTTCTGCATCGAGAAGCCCGGCACGCCGTACTCGCTGTCCTTGGCATCAATACTGACACCCACGTAGCCGCGGTCGAAGAACAGGGTCGAGCCGAGTGCGACCTGCGAACTGCGCGAGTAGCTGTTGCCCAGGCGGTGGTGGTAGTCCGGGGTGACGTCGTTGTTGATCCGCTTCTGCACATAGGACGGCGTGCCGGCGACGTAGTCCGGATTGACCGGATTGACGTAGGTCTGGCGCTGCCAGACCGAGGTCGGGCTGTTGGTGTAGAAGGAGAACTCGCCATCGGCCCAGTCCGGGTTCTCGGTCATGAACTGGTCGATGTAGGGTTGCGAGGCTTTGTTGTAGACCTGCTGCACCCGGGCCTCCTTCTGGCAGGCATCGGCCAGCGCCGAGTTGACCCCGCCGGCGGCCGGGAACAGCTGGGTGTTGCAGGCGGCCGCCTTGCTGTTGCCGGGAATGTCGTAGTGCGAAATGCGCTGCCGCGAGGCCTGCAGGTTGGTGGAGACATTGCGCTGGTTGTTGAAGTTCATGCGGAAGCCCTGCGCATCGACCGCGTTGAAGCCCTTGCGCAGCACCAGTTCCATCGACTGGTCCTTGTCTTCCATCGTGCGCGAAATCAGCCCGGAATCGACCTCGACGCTGCCGCCGATGGCGTTGCCGCCGTAGCGCACCGTGTCTGAGGATTTGTTGACGGTGACGCTGCGCACGAACAGCGGGTCGAACGGAATGTTGATGTCGCCGCTGATCGCGTTCATGCCAAGGATGGACTGGCCATCCTGCAGGATCTGCACACGGTTGCCGCTGAGGCTGCGGATGACCGGCGCGCCGGCGTTGGGGCCGAAGGCGCTGCTCTGCACGCCGGAGACATGCTCGAGCAGGCCGCCAAGGGTGCGGTTCTGGGCCTGCGGGTTGTCGACGGTGACCCGGCTGTCGATGCGTGAGGGCTGGCTGGCTTCCACCTGCAGGGTGGGAAGGGTGGGCGCATCCGCCGCCCGGGCGGAATGGAGGGCGACGGACTGAAGGGCGAGGGGGATGGCTGCAGCTAGCAGGTGGCGACGCATGACACGCTCCGTAAAAATGGCGTGAAATGTTATAACGTAACTATTCGTAACGACAAACGATTTCTTCGCCGTATCATCGAAGCCATCATCGATGGCGACCGGCCCTGCCTTGGATTCTCTGCAGCACTTCCATCCCGCCACCCGTGACTGGTTCCGTTCCGCGTTCGCCGCATCGACGCCGGTGCAGGACGAGGCGTGGGCGTCGATCGCCGCGGGCCAGCACACCCTGGTGGTGGCCCCAACCGGGTCGGGCAAGACACTGGCCGCGTTCCTGCATGCGATCGACCAGGTGTTCGCCGAGCGCGATGGCGACGCACGCCGCGACCCGGCGGCCAAGCCCGCGCCGCGCACGCGCGTGCTGTACCTGTCGCCGATCAAGGCGCTGGGCAGCGATGTGCAGCGCAACCTGCAGGTGCCCCTGCAGGGCATCAGCGCGCGGCGCAGCGAACGTGGGGATCCGTCCGTTGCCCTGACCGTGGCCATGCGCACCGGCGATACCAGCAGCAGTGACCGCGCACGCCTGGTGCGGCACCCGCCGGATATCCTGATCACCACGCCAGAGTCGCTGTACCTGATGCTGACCTCGCAGGCGAGGGAGATCCTGCGCGATGTGCATACGGTGATCCTCGATGAGATCCATGCGGTGGCGGGCGGCAAGCGTGGCTCGCACCTGGCGCTGAGCCTGGAGCGGCTCGACGCGCTGCTGCAGGTGCCCGCACAACGCATCGGCCTGTCGGCAACGGTGCGTCCGGTCGAGGGTGTTGCCGCCTTCCTCGGCGGTGATCGCCCGGTGCAGGTGGTGCAGCCGCCTTCGCAGCGGCAGCTGGAACTGAAGATCGTGGTGCCGGTGGAGGACATGACCGACCTGGTCGTGCACGGTCCAGGCGAAGGACGCGGGGCCGGCGCGCGCACCGGTTCGATCTGGCCGCATGTGGAAGCCAGCATTCTCGACAACGTGATGCGGCATCGCTCCACGATTGTCTTTGCCAATTCGCGTGGCGTGGCGGAACGGCTGACTGCACGACTCAACGAGCTGCATGCCGAGCGCACGGGCGTCGAGCCTGCGAGCGAAGCGGATGCTGCGGATACAGCCGCCTACGGATCGTTCACCGGCAGCACGGTGAACCGTGTCACCACGCCGGCCTCGGTGATCGCCCGCTCGCACCACGGCTCGGTGTCCAAGGAACAGCGCGCCGCCATCGAGCAGGCGCTGAAGTCGGGTGACCTGCGCTGCGTGGTCGCCACCTCCAGTCTTGAGCTGGGCATCGACATGGGCCTGGTGGACCTGGTGATCCAGGTCGCGGCGCCGCCTTCGGTGTCCAGTGCACTGCAGCGGGTGGGCCGTGCCGGTCACCAGGTGGGCGGCATGTCACGCGGCCTGCTGTATCCGCGTACGCGCCGTGATCTGGTCGATGCTGTGGTGGTAGTGGACAGCATGCTGGATGGACGCATCGAAGCCCTCGATCCGCCGCGCAATCCGCTCGATGTGCTGGCCCAGCAGACCGTGGCGGCGGTAGCGATGGAGCCACTCGATGTCGAGGCCTGGTTCGCACGCGTGCGCCGGGCTGCGCCGTACCGCACGCTGCCGCGCAGTGCCTTCGACGCAGTGCTGGACATGCTGGCCGGTCGCTATCCGTCCGATGAGTTCGCCGGTTTCCGCCCGCAGCTTGTCTGGGACCGGAAGACCGGCACGTTGACCGCACGTCCTGGTGCCCGCCAGCTGGCGGTGACCAGCGGCGGCACCATTCCCGACCGCGGCATGTATGCCGTTGTCCTGCCCGAGGGTGAAGAACAGGCAGGATCGCGTCGTGTCGGCGAGCTGGACGAAGAGATGGTCCACGAGTCGCGGGTGAATGATGTGATCACCCTCGGCGCCACGTCCTGGCGCATCGACCAGATCACCCTTGACCAGGTCGTGGTGACGCCGGCGCCGGGGCGCTCGGCGAGGCTGCCGTTCTGGCGGGGCGAAGGCATCGGCCGTCCGGCCGAGCTGGGGCAGGCTACCGGTGCCTTCCTGGCGGAACTCGAAGCCGATCCGGGCGGCGCTGGCGAGCCGTCTCCGGCATTGCTCGCGCGGCTGCGTGATCGCGGTCTGGATGAAAGCGCGATCAGCAACATGCTGGCGCTCGTGGCCGAACAGCAGCAGGCCACCGGTGCTCTGCCGACCGACCTGCGCCTGGTCGTCGAGCGCTGCCGTGATGAACTCGGCGACTGGCGGGTGATGCTGCATTCGCCCTACGGCCGCCGCGTGCACGATCCCTGGGCGCTGGCGGTGGCTGCGCGCCTGCGCGAGCAGGCTGGCATCGATCCGGCCGTGGTGGCCAGCGACGACGGCATCATCGTCCGCATGCCCGACCGCAGCGGTACACCGCCTGGCGCGGAACTGTTCCTGTTCGATGCGTCCCACCTGCGCCAGGTCATCAATCGCTCTGTCGCCGGTTCCGCGTTGTTCGCCGCACGTTTTCGTGAGTGTGCCTCGCGCGCGCTGCTGCTGCCGCGGCGCACGCCGGGCAAGCGCTCGCCGTTGTGGCAGCAGCGCCTGCGTGCGGGGCAGCTGCTGGAGATCGCCCGCGGCCACGATGAGTTCCCGATTCTGGTGGAGACTGCGCGTGAGTGCCTGCAGGACGTCTACGACCTTGATGCACTGGATGCGCTGATGCTGCGCGTGCAGGCCGGCCAGGTCCAGGTGGTCGAGGTGGATACGGCCGTGCCATCGCCGTTCGCGGCGAACCTGCTGTTCGGCTATGTCGCCGAGTTCATGTACGAAGCCGATGTACCGCTGGCCGAACGGCGTGCATCGGTGCTGTCGCTCGACAGTGGCCTGCTGGCGGAACTGCTCGGCGAGGTGGATCTGGGCGAACTGCTGGACGATGCCGTGGTGGCCACCGTGGAGCGCGAGCTGCAACGCTTGGATCCGGCCCGCCACGCGCGTGGCAGCGAAGGCGTGGCCGACCTGCTGCGTGAGCTGGGCCCGCTGCCGGCCGTGGAGGTCGCGCAGCGCATCACCGAGCCTGCGCAGGCGGATGCCTGGCTGCAGGCGCTGCATGCGGCGGGTCGTGCAATCCGCGTTCCCGTCGCAGGGGCCCAGCAGTGGGCGGCGGTGGAAGATGCCGCGCGGCTGCGCGATGCCTTGGGCATCATCCCGCCTGCGGACGTGGACGAGGTATTCCTGGCCCCGGTTCTGGATCCGTTGGGCGATCTGCTTGGCCGCCACGCGCGCACCCATGGGCCTTTCAGCAGTGGCAGCGTGGCCGCCCGTTTCGGCCTCGGTGTGGCGGTGGTAGATGTTGCCCTGCACGTGCTGCAGGAACAGGGCCGGGTCGTACGTGGCCGGTTCGGCCTGGATCGTCGCGCGGCAGACGAAATCACAGCGGCGGCTTCACCGCGTGCAGGCCATGAGTGGGTGGGCACGGAGGTGCTGCAGCGGCTGCGGCTGCGCTCCTTGCAGGCCGCCCGCGAAGCAACCCGCCCGGTCCCGGTGCAGGCCTATGTCGGTCTGCTGCTGCGGGAGCAGGGCGTGCTGTGGCAGAACGTGTTGCCCGGGGGCGCACGCCTGCGTGACAGCGAAGGCGTGCTGCAGGTGATCGAACAACTGGCGGGGCTGCCACTGCCGGCATCGCTGTGGGAACAGCAGGTACTGCCCGCGCGCGTGCCCGGCTACACGCCTGCGCTGCTGGATGAACTGCTGGCCACCGGCACGGTGCTCTGGGTCGGCCATGGCCGGCTGGGCGACGACGATGGACTGGTGTCGTTGCACCTGCGTGAGCGTGCCGCTGAAACCCTGCCGGTCACACCGGTGCAGGGCGAAGACTCACCGATGCAGCAGGCCATCCTGCAGGTGCTGGCCGACGGCGGTGCGT
>DOKO01000299.1:0-219 GCA_003510825.1 Stenotrophomonas sp. | reverse complement strand
TGCTGGCCGACGGCGGTGCGTTCTTCGCCCGGCAACTGGCGATGCAGGTACAGCCGCGACTGGTCGGTGCGGACACGACGGGTGAGGATTTCCAGACGGCGCTGTGGCAGCTGGCCTGGCGCGGACACATCAGCAGTGACCTGTGGGCGCCGCTGCGTGCGCTGGGCGGAGCGCGGCCCGCACGGGCGCGGCCGACGCCGGAGATCGGAAGAGCGTCGT
>DOKO01000207.1:5085-5323 GCA_003510825.1 Stenotrophomonas sp. | reverse complement strand
CGGCGCTGGATTCGCTGGCCGAACAATCGTCCTGGGTCACCGGCCACGAAGATGACGGCCGCCAGGAACCGTCGATGCCGGCCTGGGCCATCGAAGAGGATCATGTCGTCCACGCGCATGACGCGCAGGCCGACGAGGCGCCGTCTGCACTGGTCGAGCCGGAGGACGAACCGGTGGCGCAGCCCGCTGCGGATGTCGAGGCCTCCTGGCAGGTCGGGGCGCTGGTCACCGACGAGGG
>DOKO01000207.1:360-4817 GCA_003510825.1 Stenotrophomonas sp. | reverse complement strand
GGCGCTGGTCACCGACGAGGGCGACGAACTGCCGCCGGCGGTGAGCGACGCACCGCGCTGGGACGAACCCGAGGCCGTGGCGCCGGAACCGGCCGACGCGGCCCCCGTGCCCGCCGATGAGATCGGCGTGCCCGACTATGCCCTGCACGCCGAGCAGCAGCCGGAATTCCGTGGCGTGTTCGATCTGCCGGCCGAGCAGGCCGAGCAGGCGCAGCCCGTGGAGGCAGCCAGCGAAGACCTGGACCCGGCCGCAGGCTCCAGCAGCAACGACTGGGCCCCGCGCGCGGGCCAGGAGCGCCTGGAACTGGCCATCGCCTACCTGGACCTCGGCGATGCGCAGACCGCGCGGACCCTGCTGGAAGAAGTCGCCACCGATGGCGATGTGCACTGCCAGGCCCAAGCGCGCGAACTGCTCGCCCGCCTGGACTGACCACTGGACCACAGGGGCCACCCATGAGCCGCGAAAACCGCATCGACTACGTTGAGTTCGCCTCGGCCGACCCGGCCGCCAGCCGTGCCTTCTTCGAGGCCGTGTTCGGCTGGTCGTTCGTCGACTACGGCGAGGACTACACCGCCTTCGACGATGGCCGCCTGCAGGGCGGCTTCTTCCGCGGCCAGCCGCAGCGTGCCGAGGCCGGCGCACCGCTGCTGGTGCTGTATGCCGACCTGCTGGCACCGGTCGAAGCCGCGGTGCGCGCGGCCGGTGGGCAGGTCGTCCGGCCCGTTTTCTCTTTCCCCGGTGGCAGCCGCTTCCAGTTCGTCGAGCCCGGTGGCAACGAACTGGCGGTCTGGTCCGAACGCGACCCGGCCTGAGCGTCGCTCCACCCGCAACATCGAGGTAGCAGCACATGCGTTACGCGCTCGGCGTCGAGTACGACGGCAGCGATTTCAGGGGCTGGCAGAACCTGGGCGAGGGCGGACCCAGCGTCCAGGCCAGCCTGGAGAAGGCCTTGTCCTCGGTGGCCGACGCGCCGCTGCAGGTGGTCTGTGCCGGCCGCACCGATGCGGGCGTGCACGGCCAGTGCCAGGTCGTGCATTTCGATACCGACGTGGTGCGCGACCCGCGCGCCTGGATGCTGGGCACCACCACCCGCCTGCCGCGTTCGATCGCGGTGCGCTGGTGCGTGCCGGTGGCCGATGATTTCCACGCCCGCTTCTCGGCGCGCGCGCGCCGTTACCGCTACCGCCTGCTCAACCGCGAGGTGCGCCCGGCGCTGGACCGGCAGACCCTGAGCTGGGAACGGCGGGCGCTGGACGAGACCCTCATGCATGCCGCCGGCCAGGCCCTGCTCGGCGAGAACGACTTCAGTGCGTTCCGCTCGGTGCAGTGCCAGGCCCTGCATGCGCGGCGTGAACTGCAGTCCCTGCAGGTCAGCCGCCAGGGCGAGGTGATCGAGGTGGCGGTGCGTGGCAATGCATTCCTTCATCACATGGTCCGCAATATCGTCGGTTCGCTGATCATGGTCGGCAGCGGCGAGAAACCGGTGGAGTGGATCGCCGAGCTGCTGGCCGGCCGTGATCGCACCGTTGCCGGCCCTACCGCACCTCCGCAGGGGCTGGTGTTCCTGGGGCCGCTGTACCCCGACAACTGGCAACTGCCTGCCGAGGTCACCTTATGAGCCGCTCCTACTACCGTACCCGCATCAAGTTCTGTGGCATGACCCGCGCCGGCGATGTGCGCCTGGCCGGCGAACTGGGCGTGGACGCGGTGGGTTTCATCTTTGCCCGTGAAAGCAGCCGCCGGGTAGCCCCGGCCGAAGCCCGGGCGATGCGCCAGGCGATCGCACCGATGGTCGACGTGGTGGCGCTGTTCCGCAACAACAGCAAGGAAGAGGTGCGTGAAGTGCTGCGCACCGTGCGTCCGACCCTGCTGCAGTTCCATGGCGAGGAAGACGAGAGCTTCTGCCGCAGCTTCAACATGCCCTACCTGAAAGCCATCGCCATGGGCGGTCGCGAGGACGTCAACGCACGCACGCTGCAGCTGCGTTACCCGAGCGCGGCCGGCTTCCTGTTCGACAGCCACGCCCCGGGCGGCGGTGGCGGCACCGGCGTGGCCTTCGACTGGGCGCGCATTCCCACCGGCCTGCACCGCCCGTTCCTGCTGGCCGGCGGGCTGAACCCGGAAAACGTGAAGGACGCCATTCTCGCCACCCTGCCGTGGGGCGTGGATGTGTCCAGCGGCATCGAGGTCGAGCCGGGCATCAAGGACGGCTACAAGATGCGCACGTTCGTCGAAGAGGTCCGCAGCGCCGACTGCACCGTGCTGGAGTAACGGCACGGTTGCCCGTGCGGTGCCGCCTGCGGGCGGCCCGCACCTTCACATTTGTCCCTGCACGCATTCTTCACATAGGATGAAGGGAACGCTGTGGCCATGAAGGCCGCTGCCGGATGCACGGAAGCGCCCTTGGTGGGCGCGTTCCGAACAGGTGCCACGTGCCCCTCAGCCTTGGAAGGCAAGCGATGCAGGAGTTCTTCACTGTCGTTTTCGGCTACCCGACCTTGCCGTACAGCATCGTGCTGGCGGTATCGCTGGTCTATTGGGGACTTGCCGCTTTTGGCCTGGTAGATGACGGTTTCGGCGATCTCGGCGCCGATGGTGCGCTGGACGGCGGCACCGACCTCAGTGGCCTGTCGGCCCTGCTGCAGCGCTTCGGACTGGGCGGCGTGCCGGTCATGGTCGTGGTCACCCTGCTGGGTTTCTTCGGCTGGGCGTTGACCTATTTCATCCATCTTTTCATCCTGCTGCCGCTGCCGGACGTGCTGCGCTGGGGCGTCGGCACGCTGGTGGCCGTGCTCGCGCCGCTGCCGGCCGTGCCGATCACCGCACTGCTGCTGCGGCCCATCCGCAGTTTCCTGCAGCGCCTGCAGCCGGTTGCGCAGGCCTCCCTGCTGGGCCGGGTGGGCGTGGTCGCCTCGCCGCGGGTGGACGCCCGCAGCGGCCATGCCAATGTCGATGATGGCGGCGCCGGGCTGATCCTGCAGGTGCGCAGCGACATCGAACTGCAGCGTGGCGAGCGCATCGTGCTGGTCGAGCACGTGGCCGAACAGCACTACTACCGGGTGGTCCGCGCCGACGCGGTCGCCCTCGATTTCCAGGACAACCTGCTTCCGGGCAACAAGGAGAATCACTGATGAGTTTCGCTGGCGCGGCCCCCTTCCTGATCGGGATCATCGTCGTCGTAGGCCTGCTGCTGGGCCTGGCCGGACTGTTCAAGGCGTTCTACCGCAAGGTCGACCAGGGCGTGGCCCTGATCGTCAACGACATGAGTGCCACGCCCAAGGTGCACTTCACCGGTGCGCTGATCATCCCGGTGCTGTACCGCGCCGAGCTGATGCGCATCAGCCTGATCACCCTGCAGATCGACCGCCGCGGCAAGGAAGGCCTGATCTGCCGCGACAACATGCGCGCCGACATCGCCGTGGCCTTCTACCTGCGGGTGAACGAAACCCAGGCCGACGTGCTGCGCGTGGCCAAGGCCATCGGTGCCGACCGTGCGTCGGACAAGCACGCGGTCGATGAGCTGTTCAACGCCAAGTTCTCCGAGGCGCTGAAGACGGTCGGCAAGAAGTTCGACTTCACCGAGCTGTTCGAGAAACGCCAGGAATTCCGCGACGAAATCATCGCGGTCATCGGCAACGACCTCAACGGCTACGTGCTGGAAGACGTGGCCATCGATTACCTGGAGCAGACCCCGAAGTCGCTGCTGGATCAGTTCAACATCCTCGACGCGCAGGGCATCCGCAAGATCACCGAGCTGACCGCCGCGCAGAACGTGGTGACCAACGAGCTGGAGCAGAACGAGAAGCTCGCCATCACCAAGAAGAACGTGGAAGCGCGCGAAGCGCTGCTGGCCCTGGAACGCCAGCAGGCCGAGGCCGAGGCGCGGCAGAAGCGCGAGATCGAGACCATCCGCGCACGCGAGGAAGCCGAGACCGCCAAGGTGCAGGAAGAGCAGCGCCAGCTGTCCGAGAACGCACGCATCGAAGCGCAGCAGCTGATCGACATCCGCGACCAGAACCGCCTGCGCGAAGTGGAAGTGGCCGAACAGAACCGCCAGCGTGCGGTGGCCATCGAAGCCGAGCGCGTCGAGCGTGCGCGCCAGCTGGAGCAGGTCACCACCGACCGCGAAGTGCAGCTGCAGGGCGTGGAGCGCGACAAGGTGGTCGAGCAGGGCAAGATGGACGTGGCCAACATCACCCGCGAACGCATCTCCATCGACAAGACCGTGGCCCAGGAAGAAGAGCGCATCAAGGAAGTGCGCGAGGTCTCCGAGGCCGACCGCCAGAAGCAGGTGCTGATCCTGGAAGCCGAAGCCAAGGCGCAGGAATCGCTGGTGCGCGAAGTGAAGGAAGCGCAGGCCCGCGAGACCGCCTCCAAGCACCGTGCGGTGGAACTGACCACCCTGGCCCAGGCCGAGCACGAAGCGGCCGGCAAGCAGGCCGAGGCCAAGCGCCTG
>DOKO01000207.1:0-120 GCA_003510825.1 Stenotrophomonas sp. | reverse complement strand
CCGAACAGGCCGCGCCGGGCCTGGCCGAAGCGCAGGTGCGTGAAGCCTCCGCGCTGGCCATCGAGAAGGTCGGCATCGCCGAAGCCCGCGTGATCGAAGCCAAGGCCGAAGCCAACCTGA
>DOKO01000274.1:3498-3666 GCA_003510825.1 Stenotrophomonas sp. | reverse complement strand
CCGGGTTGCCTTCCGGCAGCGAACGGTCATTCTTCGGCGCGCGCTGCTTGAACGGCTTCTGCGACTGCTTGGCGGCTGCTTCGCCGCTGACGGTCAGGCCGCCCTTGAAGCCGCCACCCTTGCCGCCGCGACCACGGCCGCGGTCTTCGCGCACGTTGTCGAAGCGAC
>DOKO01000274.1:357-3297 GCA_003510825.1 Stenotrophomonas sp. | reverse complement strand
CGCGCACGTTGTCGAAGCGACGCAGTTCGCGACCTTCATCGGCGGTGCTGTGGCCGTTGACGTAGGCATTGCCACGACCGCCTTCGCGCACGCGCACGGTGGTCTTGGCGGCGCGACGCTGGCCGATCACCGGCTGCAGGGTCAGTGCCGACGGCGCGCCTTCTTCCAGCTTCAGCTGCGCGCGCAGGGCTTCGACCTGGGCGGTGGGCAGTTCGACCGAATGGCCACGCACCAGTTCGCGCGGCAGGCTGACCTTGCCGTAGCGGGTGCGCTTCAGGCGGCTGACCTGGCAGCCCTGCGATTCCCACAGGCGGCGCACTTCGCGGTTGCGGCCTTCCTTCACCACGACGCGGAACCAGTCGTGCGAATCGGTGCCGCCGATGCGTTCGATCTCGTCGAACTTGGCCGGGCCGTCTTCCAGCGCGACGCCACGGGCGAGGCGGTCGACGATGGCGTCGGAGACCTTCTCTTCGCCTTCCGGGGCGCGCACGCGCACCACGTACTCGCGCTCGACCTCGAACGACGGGTGCATCATGGCGTTGGCCAGTTCACCGTCGGTGGTGGCCAGCAGCAGGCCGGTGGTGTTGATGTCCAGGCGGCCGATGGCGATCCAGCGCGCGCCCTTCAGCGGCGGCAGGGATTCGAACACGGTCGGGCGGCCTTCGGGATCTTCGCGGGTGGTCACTTCGCCTTCCGGCTTGTTGTAGACCAGCACGCGCGACGGCTCGGCCAGGGCGGTGGCGACGAAGCCACGGCCATCCAGCTCGATCTTGTCGCCGCTCTTGACCGACATGCCGGTCTGCGCGACTTCGCCGTTGACCTTGACCAGGCCTTCGGCGATGCGCTGTTCCAGCGCACGGCGCGAGCCGAGGCCGGCCTGGGCCAGCACCTTGTGCAGGCGCTCTTCCAGCTTGAACTGTTCGGAGGTGGCTTCACGCTTCAGCGAGAGCTTATTACGGGGGGTGTCACTCATCAGTTTTGCTCCGGCCGACGGTTTCGAGGTCGGCCTCTGGTTCGGAATCGGCTTGGTCAACAGCCACGGTCGTCGTCGCGACGGCGTTGTCTTCGCGTTCGTTCAGGGGCACCGCGCGCTCGCCCGGCGCGGAATCGGGGTGCCCATCATCGAGGGGCGAAGGTGCTTGCTCATCGGTGGCCGGCGCAGCAGCTGCCGCGTCGACGGAATTCTCGGTGTTGCCATCGCCGCCCTGCAGGCCGGCGTCATCGTTGGCGGCCGCATCGGGGTCGGCGCTGATGTCCGGGCCGGCGGCACCGGCAACGGCGGGACCATCACGGTCCAGCGCCAGCTGCGGTTCCAGCTCGCCCAGGTCTTTCAGTTCCGACAACGGCGGCAGTTCGTCCAGGCGCTTCAGGCCGAAATAGTCCAGGAAGCCCTTGGTGGTACCGAACAGCGCCGGCTTGCCGGGCACGTCGCGGTGGCCGACCACGCGGATCCATTCGCGTTCTTCCAGTGCCTGGATGATGTTGCTGCTGACCGCCACGCCGCGCACCTGCTCGATCTCGCCGCGGGTGATCGGCTGCCGGTAGGCAATCAGCGCCAGGGTTTCCAGGGTGGCACGGGTGTAACGGGTCTTGCGTTCGGTCCACAGCCGGCTGATCCAGCCGTGCACTTCGCCGGTCACCTGGTAGCGGAAGCCGGAGGCGACCTCGACCAGTTCCACGCCGCGGCCTTCGCAGCCCTCGCGCAGGCGCTCCAGCGCACGTTCGATGCTGCCCGGCGGCGCCGGTTCCTCTTCCGGGAACAGGTCTTTCAGCTGGGCCAGGGTGAGCGGCTGGCTGGAGGCCAGCAGGGCACCTTCGACAATGCGGTTGATCAGCGTCTGGTCCATCGGCAGTCAGCGCTCACTCGTTCTCATTGGCGGCGTCGTTGTCGTCGAACTCGCTGCTGAACTGCAGCGGGGCGTTGGTGTTGCCGGCGGCCAGGGACTTCACGTAGATCGGCGCCAGCGGCTCTTCCTGGACCAGGTCCAGTAGCTGTTCCTTGGCCAGTTCCAGCACCGCCAGGAACGTGACCAGCACGCCCAGCTTGCCTTCTTCGGCGGTGAACAGCCCTTCAAAGCGGTAGAACCTGCCATCTTCCAGACGACCCAGCACTTCACCCATGCGCTGGCGCACGCTCAGGGCCTCGCGCTTGATCGCGTGGCCGCTGAACAGCTCGGCGCGCTTGAGCACGTCGTGCAGGGCCAGCAGCATTTCCTTCAGGTCCACCGGCGGCGGCAGCTTCACCGTCGCCCGCTCGGGCATGAAGGCGTGCGCCACCGTGGTGTCGCGGTCCTGGCGGGGCAGGGCGTCGATATCCTCGGCGGCCTGCTTGAAACGTTCGTATTCCTGCAGCCGGCGCACCAGCTCGGCGCGCGGGTCGGCCTCGTCGCCATCTTCACTGACCGGGCGCGGCAGCAGCATGCGCGACTTCACCTCGGCCAGGATGGCGGCCATCACCAGGTACTCGGCGGCCAGCTCGAAACGCAGCTCGCGCATCACGGTGATGTATTCCACGTACTGCCGGGTGATCTCGGCCACGGGAATGTCCAGCACGTCCAGGTTCTGCCGGCGGATCAGGTACAGCAGCAGGTCCAGCGGACCTTCAAAGGCATCCAGGATGACTTCCAGCGCATCCGGCGGGATGTACAGGTCCTGCGGGATCTGCAGGACCGGTTGCCCATGCACCACGGCCAGCGGCATTTCCTGCTGCTGGGGGGCGGGCGGCCGGGTTGGCGGGTTCGCGTCGAGCGCGAGTTCGGAAGTCATCTAATGGACAATAGGATTGCAACGGACCAGTCGCGGTGCCGGTTCTGCCGGGCCTTCGCCACGGCGCCGCAGGCACCAGACACGCCGGGATCGGCGCGATTCCACACATATCAAACAGCAGGACGCGCCGCAGGAAAACGGCGGCGACGGAACTACGGGGAGGTCGTCTACGTG
>DOKO01000274.1:0-306 GCA_003510825.1 Stenotrophomonas sp. | reverse complement strand
TACGGGGAGGTCGTCTACGTGGCCCGGCCGGTTGGCCCGGTTCGAAGCAGCGGTACGGTCGTCGGGGGCTGCGTTGGCCGCAAAAACCGACGGGCTGCTGCATCACGCCACGTGCAATGGTGTCTAGGGTACGGCTTTGGCTGGCCAGTGTCCAGCCGGGCCGGTATCGGCGGCCCATTGGCTAGAATCGACGCACCGCAACATGAACGAGGAATGCCCGTGTTCTATGTGATTGAAGGTTACGACGGCCAGGATGTGCTGGCGCAGCGGCTGCAGGCCCGGCCCGAGCACCTGGCGCGGCTGCAC
>DOKO01000468.1:876-24667 GCA_003510825.1 Stenotrophomonas sp. | reverse complement strand
CCTATAATGGGCGGCTCAGCAACACACCGGGCTGTTAGCTCAGCGGTAGAGCATGGCCTTCACACGGCAAGGGTCACAGGTTCGATCCCTGTACCGCCCACCAAATAAATCCCTGAAAACCAAGGGTTAAACGAAAAGCCGGCCTCGAGCCGGCTTTTTCGTAAGTGCATGGTAAGTGCACTGACGCATTGGTGTGGGAGTCTCTAAAAGAGATTTCTATGTCATAGGCGCACGTGCGCTAGAAGACGCGGTTTACGATGTAACCGTTGCCCATGCTGCGCTGCGGTAGACCATTGCTGGCTACCGCTACGCGACAGATCGTCATGATGAAGGCATGCCGCTCCAGCTGACGATCTTTCAAAACATGATCGTCTCCATTTCTCCCACTGCTCGTGAATACTCAGTAACGACCGGAAGACCGCGCCTCTGCACGAGCCTTGATCTCGCCGATGTGATGGCGCGCCGTTTGGGAGAGCGTGGGCCAATCGAGAGATCTAGCCAAGGATGCAGAGTTCGCCCAGCAGGAGTCAAGGTAGTCTAGGAATGCCTCGGCACGAACCAGTCGGTCATCCAATAGGCGAACGTCGCCGAGTTTGCCGCGACGCTCAGGATCGAGCACAGGCGTGTCTACGACGATGGCGTCGAGGTAGGCCATTAGCCCACAGAGCTTTTTACGAACGTAAGCGCCCGCTGTAGTGATGCGGATATGTGCACTGGCATCCGCCTTGGTGCCTTCTGGTGAGATGAGTAACCCTTTGTCGAATGCTCGGCGTATACAGGAAAGAGTTTGCTCGATGCGATATCCACATCCTTGCATGAAGTCCAGGACAAGTCGACGTTCAACGAATCCATGACTGCCTCCAGTCTGACCAGCATGTTCTACGTACTCGAGAAGTATCAGGAGAGCAAAGTGTTCCCGCTGGTCCGCACTCGATATGTCGAAGACATTAGGAATAGGTGACACGGACGGGTCATAATACTCGCCATCTTTGTGAATCACTGCGCGCACAAACTCGTGGATTGGCAAATAGTATCTGCCAGACTCCTCCATTGCATCGATGATTTTAGCGCTATCGACATGGCCACTCCCGACGAAGGAGCCGACGTAGTTGAGAGCCTCTCGCACGCTTCCGGAACACATGTTGTCCAGGAACTCGATGAGGTCGCTTCTATCGCGGAACGATTCAATTAGCATCTTTAGATACAACTCTAAGTTGCGGGAGTCAATCGAGATGCCCGCAGCGAGGCCGGGAAGGGTTCCTGACTGCTGCAGTTGGGTAAGAGCAAACTCCAGGCGTTTCCCTATCACCAAGTCGATTCTTGGAGGTTCAATGGTGAAGACTCGGGGCTGGTATGCTGCCAGTGCGCCGCTTGCTTTCGATTGGGCAAAGGTCTCGGGTCGCAGCGATACAAATGCAGTGACGGGCCAGTTCGCCGAGATGCTGGCGGCTATCAAGAAAACCTCTTCCTGAAATGCGATTGGTCGTTGATCGACGTTATCGAGGAAAACAACGATCTGACGCTTTTGGCCCTTGGATGCATGCTCAAGTGACAGCCTCAGATGCTCCTCAATGTTCTGAGTGAGGCCAGCAATGAACTCTATCTCCTTCAGTTTGAATTGAGTTGGATCGAGTTCCTTCAAGTCGGAGAATATTCCTTTGCCGAACTCTTGAATTCTTTGGTTGTACACGCCTCGGACGAACTGCCGCTCATTGATGTCGACACCGAATTCGTCCCGCAGCTGTCGAACTATTTCTAGAAGTGTATAGTCTTTAAGTGCATCGCTAATAGCAGGCTTTGTTCCGTAGTCCACGTAGAGGACAAACGCGTGACTGAGCTCGTCCTTGGCGTCGACCTTGATCAAGTTCCGCACAAACGTTGTCTTTCCAACGCCCACATCCCCGACCAGTAGAATAGGTCGCTTGCTCAGTGCGGCAGCAAGCATGTCGGCAGTGAGGCGCGGGTTTGTACCCTTCTTTCCAGTAGCGGGCTCGGCAGACACTCCCACCTGCTTTTCGAAGAACGAGGTGTAGCGAGTCTTGAGAAGCTCCTTGCTCACAAGCGCGTATTGGGAAAGAGCGCCGCTCTGGCAATAAGCAGTTCGTAGGAACTGCTCCTCTAGAGCAGGTTGTGAAGCAATATCATCTAAAAAAAGTCCGCCAAGAATCTGCAATGAAGTCGCGATTGGATTTCTATTCTTGAAGCCCGGGTAGCCCGGTATTCTGGATGAGAGTTTAGCCGGCGGCGGCGGAAGCGATTCCCGTTTCAGTAAATCGCCCAAGCTGTGTTCATTGATCGCGACTGGGGTAACCAGGTCCCATAGCTCGCGAAAGCGCTCGACCATGGTCTCAAGGGATGGATAGACGACGCAGCGCCCCTTCAAAGAATCGCGGCCGTCGATGCGTGCGCCGAGGAAAAAAATCCATTGCTTCCCGTTTGTCACCGCACAGTAGGGAAAGTTGCGGCTCTTGGCATAGCCGATCGCTTGCTCAATAGCCTCTCGGACTTGGGGAGCTGTTGCGCAGATGGACTCGATTTGCATCAGCCCCCCGGTCTCGCCTGCGGGGAGAGTGAAGCTCACGGATGCACGCTTGGCCTCAACCAATAGTTGGCAGGGGCTGCCACACTCGTAGTCTGTGTAGTCGCCCCTATCAAACTTCTCGACCGCAATGCCATGCTTATTCCAGCCCAAGACGTCTACTAGAATCGCGTCGATTAGCCGAAAGCGCGCAGTTGCTTCGTTGTAGTTCGCTTCTAGTCCCAGCGCCTCTTGTGCCAAACGCTGAAGAGCTGCTGCTGAATCGTCGTACTGTCCCATTCGAGCAATCCTTGTCCGTTGATTGCCCGGATAATAGCCCTCGTTGGTGGTAGCCGTCATCCGTACCCTGGGCAACGGTAGCCTCAAGGCGGCCAAACGGAGCGCCCATACTAGGCTCTGCCCTAAGGTGAAGCTGCCCCTGATCTGGCATCAGGGCCCTTATGTGGGGCTCGACAGTAGAAGAACAGGTTTTCTGAATTGACGGTGCAAATAAATTGCTGGCGTCGCGCGTAGAGACCAGTAGGCTTTCAACTTTTAACGTAGGCTCCCCACGCAGCCCCGAGCGTGTCAGTGCAAGGTGCGCTGGGAGTGGTATCGCTCATCCTGCGGTTGTTTGACACTTGATTCATCGGTCGGCGTCGCCCCGTACCTGGATAGCATCGCCCTGTGCACTTGCGCCGATGAGGCGCTGCGCCATTCGCCCGTATCCCCCGCGCACCCGGATTGATGTTCTGACAGGTTAACAGGACCAGTACTAAAGCGGCCTGTGCATTTTCAAGCGCAACGTCGGATACTTTGACCACGCCAGTCATGGTGCGCTGGATCGCGGCCGACCGTCCGCTGCGGGGTACTCGGCCTTGGCCATCCATCTTTCCAAAGCAATCGTCTTCTGCAGGCACGTGGTGACGGTGTAAAGCGCTGTAGTCAGCCACCTCCTGCTTAGTTGAGGTGGCTGCCGCCAGCACCGCCGAAGAATTCGTCGCCGTCGTCGTCATCGCCGGAACTATGATTCACCTTCGATTCGTCGGCAGGCGTTGCCCCGAGCTTGGAAAGCATAGCGCTCAGCGCGTGAGTTGCGGACACGCTCAGCTCTTCACCGGCTTCCATCTTCGCCGCGAGAATGCACACCTGGCGGAGCAGGATGCGGTGGGCGGCATTGAGCCAGGGCATGTTGGCGACGCATTCGCGCCAGACGGCCAGCTGCGCGCGCGTCATGCCCTTGTATGGGGCGCCAACGGGGTTCGGATTGTTCGGCGCGGAGCGGTTCTTGTAGCGCGCCGGATCTTTCAGCGCGGCGCCAGACACCAGCGCCTTTTTAGTGGGGGTTCTTGCCCTCGCCACGGTTCCTCCATGCCCTCTGGGGGGCGTATTTCCAATTGCGGGTGCGCGAATTTAGGGGGGCGCTCGGTCTAGAGCACCGACTTCTCAGTAAATTCCCTCCCCCTACCTGCGTGATCGTTCGTAGAGGGAAGAGAGATCAGGTCACGGCGCGGGTATTCACCTTGCGATGCCCGCGACGCGGGTTGCGCGCCGCCCTGACTGCCGTGGTTCTTCGAGCGATCCGGACACTCACGGCTTGTCCGTCGTCGCCTCAGCCGCCAGCCGGAGCCGGGATCAGGTCGACCTTGAGCATGCCCTTGCGATCCAGCACCAGCAGGCCGAGGCGCAGCTCTGCCAGGATGGTGATGAGGTTGCGCACCATCTGATCGTTCACCCAGCCGAAGGTGATCGACGGCCGCTCGCGCATCAGGACCTTGGTGACGTTGGTGTCCAGCACCAGCGCCTGGCCAACCGGAACGGCCATGGTCTGCACGGGCGTCAGGTTGTAGATCGGGCTGTTGGTCGGACGGCTCCAGCCGCCTGCGATGTACTGGCCATCGGTGGCGCGCTCCGACGAGAAGTCGAAGTAGTCCAGCGGGTTCACGAACACGATGTTCGGCTGATAGCCCTGAGAGCTCAGCAGGGCACCGGCACGGCCGATGTGGTCCACCGCCTTGCCGGTGCCGCCGGCGAACGTGGCCGCCTGCGTGAGCAAGCCCTTGATGTGGAACTGTGCGCCATCACCCGACATGAGCTCAATGTCGCTCTTGCTGGTCAGCTTGTAGCGCAGCAGCAGCTGGATGGTTTCCGACAGGCCGGCCACATCGTCCATCACCTGCTTAGACACCTCGGTGTGCACCGCGATGGTGGCGATGCTGGCCTCGTCCCATTCGGCCTTGAACTTGGCCTCAGCCTTGCGGGTGCCTTCGCCTTCCTGATAGTCGGCGTCACCCTCGGAGAAGTCGAGCAGCGGATAGCCCACCTTGTTGCTGGTGGTATCGCGCTGGGGCAGGACGTCCAGGACGCGCAGGCGCTGCTGGACGGAGGTCTGGATAGGCATCACGTCCGTCTGGACGTCGAAGCCTGCTTGCGGCGTTTCCGGCGACCCCTGCAGGGAGGTCAGCGCCTTGAGGCCGATATCCAGCTCCAGCTTTCCGCTGGACTGCAGCTTGCCGGCGCTGAACTGCTGGAACTGTTCGTCCTTCAGCGCCTTGGTGATCGCGTCGGACACCGATTCCTGCTTGCGGCGCGCGCCAGGCGCCAGCTTGACGCCCTTTTCTTCCATGATGAGAACCTTGTCGGCCAGCTTGTCCAGCTCTTCGCGCTGGGCGTCGAGCTTGGTGTCGACAGACTTCTGGAAGCCCTTGAGGGCTTCGCTGTGGTCCTTCAGGGCCTTTTCGATTACGTCAGTCATTCGTTGTTCCTCAGTGAGCGGGTGATGGCGTCGAGCTGGCGTGCGAGCGTCTCAGCGCGCGCATCGTCGTCGTCGGTTGAGATGGCTGGCCACACGATGGCGGCCGACTTACGGGCGAGACGGTTGGGCATGCCAACGTCCCGCAGGAGGTGTTCTAGCGCGCGTTCCGAATCCACCTGCGCCCAGCTCTTGACCGCATGGATGCGGCTACCGGCGTTCATCGGCTCGCGGCACAGGGAGATTTCAGGGATGGCAGTGATCTCGGTGAACACGCGGTTTCGACCCGAGGTCTCGGCGCTGCCGACGAAGCCCATGCTCAGTGCGCCCAGCGAGCGGTCGCTCAGTCGGTCATAGGCTTTGCGCCCAATGGTCTGCGCCGTGTTGATCTGGCCCTCTACCTCCAGGCCACGGTCAGTCACGGTCATCACGTCGATCACGCCGGCCACCTGGTCGGGATCGTGTTCGATGCGGATCTCTGGACGGCTCTTTGCTGCATCGACAGCGCGCGCCAGTGCAGACGGCAGGATGAGATCGCCCTCACGGTCAGGCGTATCCATGAAGGACCATGCCAGGCCAGCGAAGCGGCCTTGTCCGAGGGACTTTTCGATTACGAAGGAGGGGCTAACGATCACGCGCAGGAATCTCCGGTACAGGCTTGCCAAGTGAACTCATTGGCCGCTGCCGGATCGCTGATCGCGGAGTGTGCGGTGTCGGGATCGCGGATCGCCGACAAATGCAACGATACGCCTTCCAGCGCGCGGCTCAATGGGTTTCGTAACAGCAGGCGGTTGCGATACGCCTTTTGGCGACAGGCAGCGCTGCAGTAGGTTCGCGGCCTGCCTGTCGGTGAACTGGTGATGGGCTTGCCGCAAAGTGCGCACGCGGTGGTGGTGCATGACGTGCAGTGGTGAACGTGGTGCATCAGGTGCATCGGGCGCATGGGGTGCGCCCCGTTCCCTTTCGCTCGGTGGTGCGGTGAGGCGTAGAGCGGGTGAATCAACGGCGCAAGAGCGACAGCCCCAAGCGTCCGCTGCGCTCCCGCTTGGTAGATATCTATAAGGGGGGCCCCTGAGGGGTGTAAAAAACACGCCATTTGCCCGTATTTGCACCCCTGAGGGGTGTTTATCGTCTGGCTCATGCTGCTTTTGCACCCCTCAGGGGTGTTACTTGGTCCCCTGAGGGGTGTTGAGACTGCGTTTCTGTTTGCACCCCTGAGGGGTGTTGAGGATGCGTTTTGCGCCAATCGTTGCGTGGCGGGCCGGCGGCGATCTCCAGGTTCTTGCCGGGGCAGCGATCAATGCCCACCCAGGTGAGCGCGTACAGATGGCATTGCTTCTTGATGCCGTGTCGCGTCTGGACGATGAATCCCGCGTCTTCCAACTGGCCCAACAGCTCCTTGCTCTTGCTCGCCGCGCACACGCCCGCAGCCTCCACCATCGACTTGGTGGCGCTCAGGTCGCCGTTGTTGCGCCCGTTGTACTGAGCAGCCAGGAACAGCAGCATCTTCATCGCCGCACCGCTGAGGGCGAAGAACGCCGGAGACTGAATCATCGGGTGAGGCAGTCGAACGAACGTCTCGCTCGACCGCCGGCCCGTGTGCTTGTGCCTGTTGCGCTCAGCGGCCATGCGCATTGACCACCACAGTGACGGCGCTCAGCCAGTCGGCCCCAGCGCGCGCCGCACGGGCCATTACCCATTCCCGGATGCGCGCCTCGGTCGGGTTGCCCCGGTGCTGCAGGGCGCAGTCGCCGCACAGCACGTAGGGTAGGGATGCTAAGCCGAAATCCCGCTCGACGCGGCTGTACGTGCCGAACACCGGCAGCAGCGGCTTGCCGCAGCAATCGCAGGCGATAGGTTCAATGGGTCGCGCCATTTCGCCCCTCCTGGCCGAACGCATCTCGGTAGCGCCGCAGGTAACGGTAGGCCGTGGCCCGGCACATCCCGAACCGATCCAGCAAATCACTCGGCGTGGCCGGCGTGCGGCGGCTTTGCATCCACGACACGAAGGCGAAGGCGAACTCGATGTTCCCTGCCAACCCGGCCTGCTGGCTCTGAAATGAAGGCCGGCTCATGGATGGGCGCTCCGCTGCTGGATGGCTGCGTGGTCGCGGTAGGCGATCAAAGCCGCCTCGCGCGCCTTAGCCAAGCTCACACGGGGGCCAGGTCCGCGGCTGCCGATCTCCAGCAGCAGGTCAACCAGGCCGTCCAACTGCTGCCCGAGGTCACCATCGGGCCAGCCAGCAGGCCTGCGGCGATTAGGGAAAGGGATGATGGTCGCGGCCATTAGACCCTCCGCAGCGTGTTGGCGTAGGTAACAAGGCCCAGCACCCGCAGCGCAGCGCGCGGGATCGTGTGGCCCTCGTAGATGCCCGACAGCGCGTAGACGTACAGGCCGGCAGGGCGCACCTGCACGTAGCGGATCAGTGCCTCGCCGTCGATCTCCACGGCATACAGGGCGTCGCCACGGAATTCCGTCACCTCCAGGTCGATCACCAGCACGTCGCCCGGCACGTAGCGCGGGGCGTTCTGGCTGTCGGTCAGCGCGACGGTGGCCCAGCGCGCGGTGTCGGAAAATTCTGAATGCGCGTCGGGGGTTTGCCCGATTGCGGGCGGGGACGGTTGGTGTACGATGGGCGTCATGGTCTCGTTCCTTGCAAGGGTTCGATGGCTTTCACGGCTCACTCCGGCTGCAACCGGGTGGGCCGTTTCTCTTTCGGGGCACTTAGTCATGACTTGCCCCTTACGCTGCGGCTTCTTTCTCGCGGGCTTCGATGTACTCGCGCAGCGCACGGGCTGACACCATGCGGCGCTTACCGACTTTGAAGGTGCTGAGCTGGCCGGCGGCCATTGCTCTATAGAGGGCGTTGCGGTTCAGGCCGGTAACGGCGCACGCCTCATCAGTGGTGTAGCTCAGGCGCCCATGCTGCTCGTTCATTTTCGCTCCGTGTATGGACCATTGTGGTCCGTTGAGCGCAGTGGACCACAATGGTCCCTTGCGGTCAAGGACCAGTTTGGTCCACCATTCCGGTCATGAGCAGCCAAGACGTTCAGTTCAAACTTAGGCTTCCAGCACCGCTGAAAAAGCAGCTTGAGGACGCCGCCGAGCGTGCTGGGCGGTCCGTCTCCGCTGAGCTGGTCCACCGACTAGAACAGTCATTCATACCGAGTCGGCGGGATCCTCCTGGCACCCTCGGCATCCGGGCTGGGATCGCTGCCCAGCGTGAGGTGTATCAAGCGTCTGTCGAAATGCTGGCGCGGGCCGTGCAGCGGATGGAGGCGCAGCTGCAATTGGGCAATGACGAGCCATATCCAGGTCAAGCGAGCGGGAAGACGCTCAAGCAATCTCTCGCAGATACGAAAGATGCGCTTGAGGTATTTGATCGCAAGATGGAGGTAGCTGCTCTGCTGCTTTCTGAGCTGGCTGTCGGGGAGGCGTGTGGCGCAGAGATCGACGTGGACGAATTCCGAGAGCGTGCCATTCGCGCTGGCGTGCTCTAGCTACAGGAACTGCACCTGCGCCAGCTTGTCGCGCGCTGCGCCCTGCACCAGGTGGCCGTAGTGCTTCTCGATCATCGCCAGCGACGTGCCGGCCAGCTTGGCCACCGTCAGCAGGTCCATGCCGCCCACGATGGCGTCGGTGATCCAGCAATGGCGCAGCGTGTAGAGCGTCACGCCGGCAGGTAGCCCCGCGCGCGCCGCGGCATCCCGGACAAGCTCGCTCCAGTCGGTGGGCGTCCACACCTTCTTCCCGTCCTGGGTGAACAAGTGCGCCTTGGGCAGCTTCCCCTTGGCCAGGCGGTCGAACAGCGCAGTGGCAGCGGGGGAGAGCGGTATCTTGCGGTCGTGGTCCTTACTGCGGAACCTGACGCTGGCCGTGCGGCCGTCATAGTCCGAGCGAAGGCAGAGCGACGGGTCGCCCGGCCTGCAGCCCGTCAGCGCCACACACTCGATCAGGTCGCGCACCGGCCCCTCAGCAGCTTCCAGCAGCGCGCGGCGTTGCTCGCGCACCAGGTACAGGCCCCGGCGCTGCCCGGCGTCCTTGAGTGGCTTCACGGCGTTCCACTCAAAAGCGAGGTCCGGGGATACCTTGCGGCGGGCCACGGCGTGGTTCAGTGCGGCCACCAGCGTTGTGCGGATCCGGTTGATGCTGGACCGCGCCAAGGGCTTCGCCACCGGTGGTCGGCCGCGTTTCACTGGCAGCGGCGGGAGGTCGCCTTTCTCCACGCGATCGCGCCAGGCTTCGATGTGATCCTGGTGGAGATCCTTGAGGCGCACCTTGCCCAGCTTGTCGCCGTAGAGGCAGCGGTCAAACCGGCGATTGGCGTCATCCGCCGCGGCCTTGCGGCCGTCCTTCTCCAGGGCGGCAACGTAGTCGCGGCAGGCGTCGTCCACCGTGATATCGGCCTTGGGCTTGCTCACTGCCACCGGAGCGCCGTGCTGGGACGCTTCCGAGAGCGCGGCCAATGCCGCAGCGCGCGCGCCGGCCAGCGTCATCACGGGATGCTTGCCAAGGGTCCGCCGCTTCCCCCGGCCCCAAGTCACGATGTAGGACTTGAC
Organism: Stenotrophomonas sp.; assembly: GCA_003510825.1. Taxonomy (GTDB): domain Bacteria; phylum Pseudomonadota; class Gammaproteobacteria; order Xanthomonadales; family Xanthomonadaceae; genus Stenotrophomonas. Next base: position 14,837 of record DOKO01000468.1, on the reverse strand, counting down.
GCCCGAGGGCTGCACACGCAGCAGTAGCCCCTTCATGTCGCTGTCGCTGACCTCGTAGGGCTTCTCGGCTGGCTTGGCCAGCTCCACGGCGCGGATCGTCAGCTTGGTTCCCATGGTCCGTAAGTGCGTCGTAAGTGCAAATTGCAGTGTGCGGCCAAATTCAGCGGGACGCAACGACACAGAAAATCAAGGGGTTTCGCGTCATTCCCTTGTGCCGCAAGGGCTTAGGTCGTCCTTCACACGGCAAGGGTCACAGGTTCGATCCCTGTACCGCCCACCAAATAGATCCCTGATTTTTTCAGGTGATATGAAGAAGCCGGCCTTGAGCCGGCTTTTTTCTGTGTGCAGAGTAAGTGCACCCTGTAAGATGCTCGCCGGAGCATCTTCGTGAACTTGGATAGGACTTCCTACAATGGCTTTGTGGCCCACTCTTGTTGCGCATTCTGATCAACCGAGCGAGTTTGATCGTTTGATGAAGGAAGGTTTCGAAGGGCACACGGTGAGTCCGTGGAAACCGGGTGTATACATCGTCGAGGGTCCAAAGGCACAAGAGCTTTTGAATGCTCTGGCCACTCGGGCCGGTATCCAAGTATTCACTCGGGAAACGGACATCCTGGACCTCGAAAATTCTGAAGATTGAAGCGTGTCTTGTACTCGCCACTTTAGATAAGTCTGTCCAGAATCGACTGGCAATATTTTTGATTCATCCTCTTCTCGGTGATCTATGTCCGGGTGTAATCGTCGGTTGATGATCAGGGGCAAAAAGCCGCCGGTCATGGGCTGCCGCACCCCTGTCGGCTGGCTATCGCATTGAGGCTGCCTTGAGCTTTCTCCGTCATGGGGAGAGGGAATTGCCATCATTGCGGGATAAATACCAATGAGGCCCTAAGGTGCATCCCTTTTCCGAGCTTGCAGATCGTTGTTTTGCAATGACAACAAGCGGTACCGAGGAGGCGAGGCAGCACGTGCTTGCACTCCTGCAAGAGTCAGGAAGTACAGTGCTTGTTAAGGGGCTACAGGCAATTGAGCTGCAGCGCGCGATGACTTCTGTCGGCTTCGTCTCAATGTTTGAGGCTGCTCTGCAGCGGGCGCTTGGCGTGGAGAATGGTTTCTGCTCTGCTCGCGCGGTACTTCAGGAGGGTGGGCACGCAGATCTCGAAAAGAGCTTTGCGGATACTTTGTTGGCTATCAACGTCTTGAAGCATGGGGCCGGCCGTAGTCACAGCGAACTACTGGCGCGACGGAATGAGCTTCCGTTCAAGGTGCGTGCCGAAGACGAGGTCTTCGAAGAGGGCGATCTTTCTGAGCTGGATTTCTTAGTGAGAGCAGATGATGAATTCTTCCATCACTGTGCTGCCATCGTGGGTAAAGTGGTAGCTGAGATTCGAGCATTGAGGCCGGAGATTGTCCTCTAAACGTCTTACTGAGGTCTCTTTTCCGGATTTGTCCGGCAGAGGTTATGGAATAGGTCGTAGCACGGTGCCTTAGCGAGACGGAATAAGCGGATATCCCGCCTTTCGGTCTTCATCTTCGAAGGCGGCTGACGGGTCAGGGAGTAAGCGTGGTGGTCGCCCGTTTAGTCACTTGGCAATTGATGGTTCCGTATCGTACGGGCAGGCATGCTGCCCACAACGAACGACGGATGCTCGGCATCATCCCGCTGACCCAAAAAGCTGGTCGAGCTTACGCCGCAGCAGGGCAGGGTGATTCAACCGCAGTGGTCGTGACTCTAGGTTGACAGAAAATCATACCTTTCAAGCTCCGGTTGCGCGGCCTTCCAGCGCAGCCTTGAAGTACTCCAGGTGTTCGGCGTCCATTGCGGTTTCCTGCGATTCCCTCCGCGATTGTAGCCAAGGCGTTCAGGGCGTTCCGCGCTCCAAGCAATGAGTGGCCTCGCGCACCAGTTGCCGCGCCGCCACGATCAAACCATCGGTGTGGAAGCTGCCCAGCTGTTCTCCCGGCCCACCGTCGACACGCGCACGGTCTGCGGCTTGCAGCAGATCCAGCAGCGCGCTGGGCCCCGCCAGCGAGCGACTGAGTGATGCGTGATTGTCGGCGCTGATCCTGCGGGCGTGGCATGGCTGACCATCTGCACCATCACCTTGGCGGATGGCATCAAGGCAGACGAAGAACGCGGGTGCCTGCACAGGCAGATTCTGTTCGTTCAATGCGCACTCGATCTCACGTGCGAGATCCTCGGGCACATCGTTGGCGAGGTCGTCGACAAGCGCGTGCAGGCGCGGGTGGGATACGGTTTGATTGCTCATGGCGAAACCCTCACTGGCGTAGAGCCACCTTCAGGAGGGAAGGTGGCGGACGGTGCGGGTTGGCGTACCAAGGCAGAAAGACTCACACGGAGAAAACGCCTGGCGGATCTCGCGATCCCCACGCACCGCCCGCCATAGCAGGCAGCCGGTGCATTCTCTCTGCTGCGATGAAGATCGCAACGTCGTGTAAATCTTTTCATTTATTCGAGACGCCAATCCCGACCAAGGCAATCTGCCTCGGCGAGGCGATCATCGATTCGTGCAAACACGGAAGTCAGTGAGGAAAGTTGCAAGAACGCGCTGATGGCAGGGCGGTGGGCCGTTCTGTGCGCCCGCTCACTGGCCACATGGGCCTGAAGCCATCGCGAAACGGACTTGAGCGGCGGGCGACAGGCCTCGACGCGCGTATGCGGGCCGAACCCGTCATATCGCGTAGCGACAGCCTCGGGCCACGCGCTGTCTCCGATAGCCGTCCTGGCGTAGATTTGGCATTGCCTGCCCCTCACATGAGTACACAAGGACGGATCATGGGAATTCCATCGCGGATGATGTGGTTCGCATTCAGTGCCATCGCACTGGGGATGCTGTTGTCTCCCGTAGCCCGCGCCGCGCCACCTGCGTCCGGCATCAGCGCCAAGCGCGTCGCAACGCCGGACATCAAGGCGATGCTCGGCGAGGTCTATGCCTCGAAGAAGCCCGTCGGCTTCGAGCAGCTGGACGTGACCCCCATCGTCAGCCGTTATCTGCCTGTTGGGCTGTCGCGGGCGCAGGTGCTTGCTGCGTTCAAGGGCATCGACAGCGCACACGTGGTGGAGCAGGCCTCTGGCGCCTTGATCGTGCGCGATGACAGGGGCCGCGCCATGTTCGACCCCGATGCCCGCTCGATCCTGATGACCTTCCGTTTCGATGGCGCAGGAATGCTGACCGGGGTGCAGGCCATTCACATGAAAAACCAGTAGGCGGGCGCATCGTGTCCCCTCCATCTGCCCGGGACATCCCCCATGCCGCTCGCCCGTATCGATCTTCGCAAAGGTAAATCCGCCGATTATCTGCAGCGCGTGGGGGAGGCCGTCTACCAGGCCCTGCGCGCGGTAGGCGTGCCGGAAAACGATCGCTTCCAGGTCCTCCAGGAACACGAGGCCGGCACCCTCGTCTTCGACCCCGGCTACCTCGGCGTGGCCCGCACCGATGACTTCATCTGCGTGCAGATCACCTGGAGCGAGGGGCGCACGCAGGAGCAGAAGAAGGCGCTCTACCTCGGCATTGCCAATGGCCTGCATGAGGCGGTGGGCGTCCGCCGCGAGGACGTGTTCATCAATCTGGTGGAAGTGAAGCCGGAGAACTGGTCGTTCGGGAATGGCGTGGCGCAGTACGTGAGCTGATTGCCTGCGTCACCGTGTCGCAGGGGCAAAACCCTGAACGTGGTCCAGGGTTGGCCGCCGCGCCGTAGAATGGGCGGGTGCGTCGCCCCCGATTCCACCGCCGGTTCCAGACCCTGGCATGGCTTGCCATGTTGCTGGTGCTGCTTGCCCCGCTGGTCAGCCGCTGGATGGCCCATGGGCCGATGCCAGCCGCCGCGCCGGTGATGGCGGGCATGGATCATGGCGCGATGGATCACAGCGCGCATGCCGAACACGCGCAGCACGCGATGGCAGGGCACCACGACCACCATGCGATGGCGATGGGGCACGACGAGACCGCCGCCAAACCGGCGGTCGATCCACACGCCGAGCATGAAATGGGCGTGGACTGCGAGTACTGCCTGATCGCGGCGCGCCTGATCACCTTGCTGGTGGCGGCGTTCCTGCTGCTGGTGCCGTTGGCGCCGGTATGCCGGGCATTGGCGGGATCTGTCAGAGCGCTGCCCTCGCGGCTGCGCGGGACACTGGGCGCTCGTGGGCCACCGCTGGCGTTCGCTGGCTGAGCCGCGTACGCGAAAGCCGCCGGGCATGGCCCGGCGCTACCGATCTGGTTGAGGCCGCCGGGCATGGTCCGGTGATATCGATCTGGTTGAGGCCGCCGGATATGGTCCGGTGTTATCGATCTGGTTTAGGCCGCCGGGCATGGCCCGGCGCTACCGATTCGGTTGAAGCCGCCGGGTCATGGCCCGGTGCAACCGCGTGCGACTTTCTTTCTGCTGCCCTCGTTGAAGGGGCGGCATTGCATGCCGTGGAAACATGAAAACGAACCCGAATGTCGTTGCCCTGCGCTGGGCGACGCTGCCGGCGCTGTGCGCCTGCGCCCTGTACACCGCACCGGCCCGCGCCGATGCGGCAGACCCCACCACCCTGGATACCGTGCGCGTGGTCGATACCCGCCATGGCGAACTGTCGGCCGTGCCCAGCGCGGGCTCCGCCCTTGGCCTGAGCGTGCTGCAGACGCCGGCCGCACTCACCGTCATCGACCGCGATCAGCTGGAACAGCGCGGCGACAGCAACCTCAACGATGCGATCAGCCGCGCGGGTGCGATCAGTGCGATGCCGCACCCGGGCAACGGCCTCAGCGCGCTGTCCAGCCGCGGCTTCACCGATGGCGCGTCGGTGATGCGCCTGTACGACGGCCTGCGCCAGTACGGCGGTGTGGGCGTCACCTTCCCATTCGATACCTGGTCCATCGAGCGCATCGAAGTACTGCGCGGCCCGGCCTCGGTCATCCATGGCGATGGTGCCATTGGCGGGGTCATCAACATCGTGCCGAAGAAGCCGTCGCGCGGTGCCATCGAGAACGAAGTCAGTGTCACCGTGGGCACCGAGGACACCGCGCGCCTGGGCTTCGGCAGCGGCGGTGCGCTGACGCCGGCGCTGGCCTATCGGGTGGATGTGAGCGGCAACTACAGCGGTGGCTGGGTCGACCGTGGCCGCAACAACGATGCGACGTTCTCCGGCGCACTGCTGTGGCAGCCGCGCACGGACCTGCAGCTGACCCTGACCCATGCGCAGGGCTACCAGCAGCCGATGCGCTACTTCGGCACGCCGCTGGTGGATGGCCGCCAGCTGGATGCGCTGCGCCACCGCAACTACAACGTGGCTGACAGCGAGATCCGCTTCCGTGACCGCTGGACCCAGCTGGATGCGCTGTGGACGCCGACCGCGAACGTCGAGTGGCGCACGCGTGTCTACCAGATCGACAGCCAGCGTGACTGGCGCAATGCCGAGGCCTACGTCTACAACGATGCCACGGGTCTGATTGATCGCTCGGACAACACGCAGATCACCCACAACCAGGACCAGACCGGGCTGACTTCGACGCTGCGCGTGCAGGGGCAGGTGGGTGGGCTGGCCAACAGTTTCGCGGTGGGCCTGGATGCCAACCGCGCGCACTTCAAGCACACCAACAACACCTACGCCGGCAGCTCCGGGCCGGTCGATCCGTTCCATCCGGTGCCGGGCGAGTTCGCCAGCGATGCCCCCAACCTGCCGCGCTACCGCAACAGCGCCGAGCAGTACGCGCTGTTTGCCGAAGACCACCTGACGCTCACTGAGCGCTGGTCGGTGCTGGGCGGGCTGCGCCATGACCGCGCGACCATCGACCGCACCGATCTCATCAGCGGCGCGGCAGCGTTCTCCAAGACCTACAGCAGCACCGGCTGGCGCACGGGTACGGTATTCGCGCTGCGGCCGACCTTGAGCCTCTACGCGCAGTATTCGCAGGCGGCCGATCCGGTCAGTGGCCTGCTGATGATCAGCCCGGCCAACGGTGCGTTCGACCTGGCCAAGGGCCGGCAGTTCGAGGTGGGCATGAAGCAGGCCTTCGACGGCGGCGAGTGGACGCTGGCGGCGTACCGCATCCGCAAGACTGGCCTGCTCAGCCGTGATCCGCTGCAGCCCGATCGCCGTGTGCAGGTGGGCGCGCAGACCTCGCGTGGCATCGAGGCGTCGTTGAACTGGGCGTTCGCACCGCACTGGTCGCTGGATGCGAATGCCACGGTGTTGAAGGCCGAATTCGAGGACTTCCTGGAAGCCACCGGCTCGCCGGCGGTGGTGGTCTCGCGCGATGGCAACGTGCCGCCGAACGTGGCCGAGCGGATGGCGAACGTGTGGCTGAGCTGGCAGTTCCTGCCGGACTTGACCGTGGCCGGTGGCGCGCGCTATGTCGGCAAGCGTTACGCGGACAACGCCAACACGCTGGAACTGCCGGGCTACAGCACCACCGACCTGGCCCTGACCTGGCAGGCGGCGCCGCGTACCCGGGTCAGCGCGCGGCTGTTCAACGTGTTCGACAAGGCGTACTACGCCGCGGCGTACTACACCAGCACGCAGTGGCTGCTGGGCGCGGACCGCCGCGTCGAGTTCACCCTCGACCATCGCTTCTGAGGATGTCGCTGATGTCGCTGCGATCCTCCGCCAAGCGCTGGACCTACCTGGTGCACCGATGGCTGGGCATCGGTGGTTGCCTGCTGATGCTGCTGTGGTTCGTCAGCGGCATGGTGATGCTGTTCATCGGTTACCCGAAGTTGACCCCGGGCGAACGGTTGGCGGCGTTGCCGGTGCTTGATGGTGCGCGCGTGCTGCAGGGCCTGCGTGTGCTGCCCGACGCCGTGCAGGCCGAACCGGAAAGCGTGGCGCTGACCACACTGCGCGGCGAACCGGCCTATGTGGTGCGCAGCGGTGCCAACGTTGGCGCGTGGTCGGCAGAGACCGGCCACGCGCTGCTGCCGGTGTCTGCGCAGCGCGCCGAGCTGTCGGCGGCGGCGTTTGCTGGTGGCCCGGCGTTCCCCGGTGCCGTGCGCGTGGACGAGGATCGCTGGACGCATTCGCGCGGGCTGGACGCGCATCGGCCGCTGTACAAGGTGGAAGTGGGCGGACAGCAGCCAGGCAGCCTGTACGTTTCCTCGAACACCGGCGAAGTGGTGCTGGATGCGCCGTACCACCAGCAGCGCTGGAACTACGTGGGCGCGTGGCTGCACTGGCTGTACTTCCTGCGCATGCAGTCGGTGGACCCGGTGTGGACGTGGGTGGTGATCGTGCTCTCCGCGCTGTGCACGGTGGCGGCCATCAGCGGCATCGTGGTGGGTGTGTGGCGCTGGCGTTTCCGTGGCAGCTACCGCTCGGGTGCGAAGACGCCCTACGTGGAGCCATGGATGCGCTGGCATCATCTGGTCGGCCTGATGGCGTGCGTCTTCGTGTTCACCTGGATCTTCAGTGGGTTGATGTCGATGAACCCGCTGCAGGTGTTCAGCACTACCGCAGGTGCAGTGGATGCGGCGCGCTATCGCGGTGCGACGGTGGCGCTGGATGCCGCCGTGGCGCAGCCGCAGGCATTGCTCGCGGCAGCGTCGAGGGAAGGCTTCGCGCCGGTGGAAATCCAGTGGCGGCGCATCGGCGGTGAGCTGTTCGCGGTGCTGCTGGATGGGCAGGGCGGTACGCGCATCGTTTCGCAGGCAGAGGGGCAGCTGCATGTTGCCCAGGCCCTGCCGACCGCTTGGCTGCAGCAGCACGCGCAAGAGATGAGTTCGGCACCGTTGCGCGCGTTCTCGATCCTGCGCACGCCCGACGCGTACTTCTACCCGCGCGCCCCCGAGGCGATGAACGGTGCGGCCGTACGGCGTTTCCCGGTGGTGGTGGCTGATTTCGGCGACGCGCACGCCACGCGTGTGTACATCGATCTGGCCACCGGCGATCCGCTGCTGACCCTGGGCCATCGCGAGCGGGTCGGCCGCTGGCTGTTCTACTTCCTGCACAGCTGGGACCTGCCGGGCATGCTGCGGCAGGAGAACACACGGCTGGGCGTGCTGCTGCTGTTGAGCGTGGCGGGTGCGGGCCTGTGTGCCACGGGCGTGGTGATCGGCTACCGTCGCCTGCGGATGAAGGTGCGGCGCCGTCGACACTGACGTCGGCTGCGCTTTGTACACAGCACGGCTGGACTGCCGGTGAACCCCGCGGCACGCCCGCATACGGAAGACCACGTTTGCCCGGCATCATGTCGGGCAACCGTGACATGGAAATCCAGATGGCCCCCAGCATCCACCGCGCGCTGCGCATCACCGGCGACCAGTACGCCGGCCAGAAAGTGGTCGACCAGCAGTTCCACGAGTGTGACTTTTCAGGCGCCGACCTGACCGCCACCGAGTTCGTGAACTGCAGTTTCTATGACGCCGAAAGCCGCACCGGCTGCCGCTTCAATGGCGCCACGCTGAAGGAAACCAGCTTCCGTGGCTGCGACATCAGCATGTGCCACTTCAACTTCATCAAGGCGCTGGGCCTGGAAATCAGCGAGTGTCGCGCGCAGGGCGCGGATTTCAGCAACGCCAGCTTCATGAACCAGATCACCACGCGCACCTGGTTCTGCAGTGCCTTCATCAAGAAATCGAACCTGCGCTACGCCAACTTCTCGCGGGTGACGCTGGAGAAGTGCGAGCTGTGGGAGAACCGCTGGGACGGCGCCAACCTCAGCGGTGCCAGTTTCGCCGGCTCGGACCTGTCGGCCGGCCAGTTCGAAGGCATCGACTGGAGCAGTGCCAACTTCACCGACTGCGACCTGACCGGTTCGGAGCTGGGCGACCTGGACCTGCGGGTGGTCAACCTGCGTGGTGCACGGCTGGATGTGCAGCAGACGGCGCTGTTGATGCAGCGCATCGGCATCACCGTGGTGCCGTAGCGTCGAGCTTGCTCGACTGATGCGCGAACAGCAGTCGAGCAAGCTCGACTCTACGATGCGTACGCCACCCACCCCTTGAAACTGAAGCCGGCGTAGAACAGCTCCACGCCCTCGAAGCCGGCCTGCTGCAGCAGCGCGACCTCCTGTTCGGGGGACTGCAGCGGCAAGCGCTCGATCATGACCTCGATCGTGCGCTGGGCATCGGCGTGCGCCACACCGGACGCCTCGGCAAAGGCGACGTAGCGCTGCAGCCAGCGGCGCTTGCCCGCATCGTCGGCCGGTACGCTGTGGTGGGCCACCACCAGCGGGGCACCCGGGCGCAGGCGGCGGTGCAGCTCGCGCAGCGTGTGCAGGCGCTGGCTGGCATCGAGGAAGTGCAGGGTCAGCAGGCAGCTGGCACCGTCGAAACGAACGTCCGGTGCATCGTCGATGTAGCCCTCCAGCAGCTCCACCTGCGCCATCAGCGGGCCCAGCGTCTGCTCCGCAAGCGCCAGCATCGGCGCGGCCGGATCCACGCCCAGCAGGCGCCAGCCCGGATGCGCCTCGGCGAAGGCTTTCAGTTCCAGTCCGCCACCGGCGCCTAGCACCAGCACACGTCCTTCAAGCGGCACATGTTCGGCCAGCAGCAGCTGGCTCATCTGCTGCAGAGCGAGAAAGCCCGGCACCTGCCGCAGCGGGCCCTCGGCGTAGCGGGCGACGGCCTGCGGGTCTTCGAAGGTCGACATGGCGTGCGTTCCTGCGGCAGTGGTGACATTCCACTGTACCGCGGGGCGCAAGAGGCATTGCATGCACGCAGCCGCTGGCCCAGGATGCGCGCCTGTCTGGACTGCAGGACGCTGCCAATGCACCACCGCCCACCCACCATGCCCTCGACCGAGGCCTTCGAACTGGCCGTATCTCTATTGGGCCGCGACGATGTGGATGAAGCGCAGGCCGAGCAGGTGCTGGACGACGCCGGTGTCGAGTACTGGCAGATGCGGCGCCTGCTGGTCTGGCTGCCCGAGGCATTCGCGCTGGCGCTGCTGGGGCACAGCGAAGGCCTGGTTCTGCCGAAGACGTTCACCGCACGCGATGACGACGACGGCGAGCACACCTTCGCCTTCGACCGTGAACCACTGTTCGTCGTGGCCGTGCGCCGCGCGTTGCAGATGTACCACGACGGCCCGCGCGCGCAGTTCAAGGCCATTGCCCAGCGCAGCTCGACCATGGATGCGGTCAACAGCGCGCTGCACGCCGGTGCCGAACTCAACGGTGCAACGCTGTCCGGTCCGCAGCTGCTGGACATCAGGGCCGGGATCTACCTGGGCGAGGGTGATAGCGCCGAAGCCGAGTGACCGGCGCGGGTGTCAGCGCAGCGCCCGCGCCAGCACCTGCCAGATGCGCGGGTCCTGGCACTGCGACACGTTGAAGCGCACGTAGTCGGCCACGCGCTGCGACTGGCTGAAGGCATTGCCCGGCGCCACCACCACGCCTTCGCGCAGGCAGTGCCTGGCCAGCGTGGCGGCATCGCGGCCATCGGGCAGCTGGCACCACAGGAACAAGCCGGCTTCGGGCACCAGCCACGGCGTGATGCCCAGGCGCTGCACCTGCCGCAGGGTGTGCTTGCGGGCATCGGCCAGGCGCGCGCGGATGGCCTGCATGTGCCGGCGGTAGCCGCTGTCGGTCAGCGCGATCTGCATCAGGTGCGCGGCCAGGTGGCCGCCGCCGAAGCTGGTGGCCAGTTTCAGGTCGACCAGCGCGTCGATCCAGTCCGCGCGCGCAGCGATGTAGCCACAGCGCGACGCGGCCGAGACGGTCTTGGAGAAGCTGCCCACGTGGATCACCCGTGACAGCCCGTCCAGTGCGGCCAGGCGCGGGGCAGGGCGCAGCTCGAAGTCGGCGAAGATGTCGTCCTCGACGATGGTCATCCCGCTGCGTTCGGCCAGGCCCAGCAGCCGGTGTGCGGTGGCCGCCGACAGCACCGCGCCGGTCGGGTTGTGCAGGCCGGAGTTGGTGATGTACAGCCGCGGCGCGTGCGCCTGCAGGGCCGCCGCGAACGCGTCCAGATCCGGCCCGCTGTGCGTGTACGGCACGCCGATGGCCTGCACCTGGTGCGCCTTCAGCAACGCGTGGTAGTTGAAGTAGCTGGGATCGTCGACCAGCACGCTGTCGCCCGGCTTCAGCAGCAGGCGGCAGACCAGATCCACCGCATGCGTGCCCGATTCGGCCAGCAGCACCTGCTCCAGCGGCACCTCGATGCCGAGCCCGGCCGCGCGCCGCTGCAGCGACTGGCGCAGCGACGGCAGCCCGAGCGGGCTGGCGTAGTCGGTGAGTGCTGAAGGCTCGGCACGCGCCATCCGACGCAGGCCGCGGCGCAGGCCGTCCTGGTACAGCCACTCGCTGGGCATCCAGCCGCAGCCGGGCTTGAGGTGTTCGGCCGGCGTTTCCAGCGATTGCCGCGACACCCAAAGCGGGTCCACCGCGCGATCCTGGCGTGGCTCGATCGCCGCCAGGGCCAGTGGCGGTAGCGGCCCGGCCACGTAGAACCCCGAGCCGGCGCGCGCGGCGATCACGCCTTCGGCGGCCAGCCGCTCGTAGGCCTCGACCACCGTGGACACCGAAACGCCCATGGTCGCCGCCTGTGCGCGCACCGAGGGCAGGCGCGCGCCGGGACCATCCTGGCGTGCAGCGATGCGCGTGCGCACGGCGTGGATGACGCTGTCGATACGGCTGGGGGATCGGGACATGGGGGCGACTGTGTGGGAAGTGTGGCCAGTACAGTTACTTGCGACTGTACTGGATTGTAGCTGGGTGCAGGCGCGCGGCAATGGCCCAATGGTTGCCCGGGCCAGCGGTGCCCATCGCAACGGATATCAGCGTGGAACGGTCGGCGCGTGGGTGGATCAACGGCTTCATCGGTGTGGTGATCTTTGCCGGATCGCTGCCGGCCACGCGCCTGGCCGTGCTGGAGCTGGATGCCGGCTTCGTCACCGCCGCACGCGCCAGCATCGCCGCCGTGCTCGGCCTAGTCCTGCTGCTCGCCCTGCGGCAGCCGCGGCCGGCGCGCGCGGACGTGCCCGGCCTGGCGATGGTCAGCCTGGGCGTGGTGGTGGGTTTCCCGCTGCTGACCGCGCTGGCGCTGCGCCATGCTTCGTCGGCCCACACCATCGTCTTCGTCGGCCTGCTGCCGCTCAGCACCGCGCTGTTCGGCGTGCTGCGCGGTGGTGAGCGGCCACGGCCGGCGTTCTGGCTGTTCTCGCTGCTGGGCAGCGCCTGCGTGGTCGGCTACGCGGCACGCAACGGCATCGAGGCCTCGCTGCAGGCCGATCTGTTGATGCTGGCAGCCATCGTGGTCTGCGGGCTCGGTTACGCCGAGGGCGGGCGCCTGGCCCGGCATCTGGGCGGCTGGCAGGTGATCAGCTGGGCGCTGCTGCTGGCGTTGCCGGTGATGCTGCCGCTGATGGTGGTGATGCGCCCGGCTTCGCTGGGGGCCATCGGTGCACCGGCCTGGTGGGCACTGGGCTACGTGGCGGTATTCAGCATGCTGGTCGGCTTCCTGTTCTGGTACCGCGGGCTGGCCCAGGGCGGCATTGCGGCCGTCGGCCAGCTGCAGCTGCTGCAGCCGTTCTTCGGCCTGGCGCTGGCGGCGCTGCTGCTGCATGAAACGGTCAGCGCCGGCATGCTGCTGGTGACCCTGGCCGCGGTGGCCTGCGTGGCGGGAGCGCGCCGCTTCAGTCGATGACCGCGGCGGTCCCGTGGCACGCTGTGTGTCGGCCCGCGATGTCGCGTTTGGCCCGCCATGGGCAATAATGCGGTCTCTACCAGGGCATGGATCGCGATGTAGATGACGGTTTCCAGATCGCCTGCCGACGATGGCGTCACCACGCTGCTGAAGCGCTGGAGCACGGGCAACGATCTGTCCGCGCGCGATCGCCTGCTGCAGATGCTGTACGCACAGCTGCGTGGCATGGCCGCGGTGCGGCTGAGCGGTGATTCGCCCGGCCTGCTGCAGCCGACCATGCTGGTGAACGAGGCGCTGATGCGCATGCTCGACCCCGGCACCGCCTACAACGATCGTGTGCACTTCCTGGCCTTGGCGGCGCTGAAGATGCGCAGCGTCATGGTCGACCACGCACGTGCAATGGGTGCGGCCAAACGTGGTGGCGACCAGCTGCATCTCACCCTGGAACACGCGGACCGCGAAGGCGTGGACGACCAGGATGCCGTGGACGTGCTGGCCCTGGATGCGGCACTGCTGGCCTTGGCCGATGTCGATGCACGCGCCAGTTCCACGGTCGAGTGGATGTACTTCGGCGGCATGCGCCGCGAGGAAATCGCCGCGGCACAGGGCGTCTCGGTGCCGACCGTCGATCGCGACCTGCGCTTCGCCAAGGCCTGGCTCAAGCGCCACCTGGGTGGCATGCCTTCACGGGATGACGGTGCATGAACGACGCGGTGGACTGGGGCGCGGTCCGCGCGCTGTTCGATTCGGTCTGCGAATTGCCTGAGCCCCTGTGGGAGAGCGAGCTGCATGCCCTGACCGGCGACCCTGCGCTGGTGCACGAGACACTGGCCCTGCTGCGCGCACAGACCCAGGCACTGGGCGGCATGCAGGGTTCGATCGACAAGGTGCTCGCCTCGCTGGATGCAGATGACATCCAGGTGGGGCAGCTGATCGGGCCGTGGCGGCTGGTGCGGCTGCTCGCGGCCGGTGGCATGGGCCGGGTCTTCCTGGCCGAGCGTGCCGACCAGCTGTATCGCCGCCAGGTGGCGATCAAGGTGATGCGCCGCAGCCTGGATCCCGCTCTGGCAGAGCGGCTGCAGGCGGAGAGCCAGATCCTGGCCGACCTGCAGCACCCCAATATCGCCCACCTCTATGACGTGGGCCGTGCGGGCGCCGACCAGCCCTACCTGGTGATGGAATTCATCGATGGGCAGCGCCTGGATGAAGCCTGCCGCTCGCCGGACATCACCCTGACGGGGGTGCTGGGCCTGTTCTGCAAGGTCTGCCGCGCGGTGCAGGCCGCGCATGCGCAGGGCGTGATCCACTGCGACATCAAGCCGGCCAACGTGCTGGTGCGCAGCGATGACGAGCCGGTGCTGCTGGATTTCGGCATC
>DOKO01000468.1:0-698 GCA_003510825.1 Stenotrophomonas sp. | reverse complement strand
GTGCTGCTGGATTTCGGCATCTCGCGGTTGATGAGTGACGGCAGCAGCGAGGTGGGCGCCTACGCCACGCCGCGCTACACCAGTCCGGAGCGGCGCTCGGGACGCCCGGCGGCGGTGGCCGATGACATCTACAGCCTCGGGGTGATGCTCGACGAACTGCTGGCCCTGGGTGGGCCGGCCGTGCGCCTGGATGGCGACCTGATGGCCGTGGCCGCGCGCGCACGCGCGCCGGTCGCCGCCGATCGTTACGCATCGGTGGATGCGCTGGCCGAAGACGTGATCCGTTTCCAGCAGCATCGCCCGGTGCGTGCGCTGCGCCCCAGCCGCGTGCGGCGCGCCCGGCTGTTCCTGCGCCGGCAATGGCGCGCCTGCGCCGTGGCGGCCTGTGCGCTGCTGATGGCGGTGGGCTTCGTGCAGCGCATCGGCGATGCCCGCGCACGCGCCGAAGAGAACGCGGCGGCCGCCTCCGGCATCGCCGATCTGCTGGTGGCGGCGTTTGATTCGGCGGAACCTGGCATCCGCGGTGACCGCCCGATGACGGCGCGCGAGGTCCTCGATCTCGGTGCGCTGCGGATCGACCAGGACATGTCCGCCTCGCCGCTGGTGCGTGCGCGCCTGCAGGCCGCACTCGGCCGCGCCTACCGCAACCTGGGCCAGCCGCGCGAAGCAGGCGCGCTGCTGCAGAGCGCCGTGCTGGG
>DOKO01000001.1 GCA_003510825.1 Stenotrophomonas sp. | reverse complement strand
TGTGGAAGGTGACCGGCCCCGGCGATGCGCGTGTCTACCTGCTGGGTTCGTTCCACCTGCTGAAGCCCACCGATTACCCGTTGTCGGCCGATGTCGAGCAGGCCTTCACCGCGTCCAAGCGCGTGCTGTTCGAAGTGTCGCCGGAGGAAATGGAATCGACCCAGGCCGCCACCCAGATGGTGCAGACCGCGATCCGCCGCGATGGCAGTGAACTGAAGCGCGACCTGGATGACGCCACCTGGCAGAAGCTGCAGGACTACGCCACCCAGAACAAGCTGCCGCTGGCGCAGCTGCAGGGCATGAAGAGCTGGTTCGTCGCGCTCAACATCACCATCGGGCAGATGCAGAAGATGGGCCTGGATGCGAACCTCGGCCTGGACCGTCATTTCATGGCGCAGGCGAAGAAGGCGGGCAAGCAGACCGGCGGGCTGGAGGACATGCAGAGCCAGATCAACCTGCTGGACGGCATGAGCCTGCAGGAGCAGCGGCAGATGATGGCCGAGGCGCTGGACCAGGCCGACAAGGGCGACGAGCAGTCGCTGATGCTGCACGAGGCCTGGCGCCGTGGCGATGACCGCGTGCTGTGGAACAAGATGGCCGTGGAGATGCGCCAGCAGTATCCGCAGCTCTACCAGCGCATCAACACCGCGCGTAACGATGCGTGGGTGCCCAAGCTGCTGCCGTATCTGCAGGACGGGCAGGGCGGCACCCTGGTAGTCGTGGGTGGCCTGCACCTGCTGGGCAGCGATGGCGTGGTGGAGAAGCTGAAGGCCAAAGGCTACAAGGTTGAGCGCGTCTGCACGGGCTGCAAGCTGAAGCGCTGACGGTACCCGGTCGAAGCCACCGGTCTTCGCCCTCCAAAACAAAACGGCGCGCCAGAGGGCGCGCCGTTTTCGTGTCGGGCGGGGCAGTCGCCTCAGCGCCGGGTCTTGCCACCCGTGCCGGTGCTGGTGCCCGGCTCGCTCGGCTTGTTGCCGGTGCCGGTGCCCGTACCGCCGGGGCGCGGGCCGCCAAAGCCGGTGCCCATGTTGCGCTGGAATTCCTGCCACAGCTCCAGATTGCGCTCGGTCAGCTGGTTCATCATCGCCCACGGGGTCTGGCCCAGCAGGTTGCCCATCTGCTGGCGGAACTGCTGCTGCTGGTCGAGGAAGACCTGCATGCTGCGCTCCAGGTAGTTGCCCATGAAGCCCTGCAGCGAATCGCCGTAGAAGCGGATCAGCTGGCTCAGCAGCTGGGTGGACAGCATCGGTTCGCCGTCCTGCTCCTGGTCGGCGATGATCTGCAGCAGGACCGAACGGGTCAGGTCGTCGCCGCTCTTGGCGTCGCGGACCTCGAAGTCTTCACCATCCAGGATCAGCTGGCGCACATCCTCTATGGTGATGTAGCTGGAAATTTCGGTGTCGTAGAGACGGCGGTTCGGATACTTCTTGATGATGCGGGTCGCAGCCATGAAGCGGTCACTCGTCACTGTAGATGTGCAGCATGGCGCAGTGCACAAGCCTTGGCAACCGCTGCAGCCCCCGCCGGGCTTGGGTTTCACGCCCGATCATGTTGCGCAGCAAGGGTTTGCGTGCTGCGCAGCATGACCAACGGCAGGGGGCCTCTGCGTGCCCGCTGCCGCTGCCTGCGGCCTTACCAGCCCATGTGGTGGCCGCCGTTGATGTCCAGGTTGCTGCCGGTGATCCAGGCGGCCTCGTCGGCGACCAGGAAGGACACGCCGTAGGCGATCTCCTCCGGCTTGCCCAGGCGTCCGGTGGGGATGTCGGCGATGATCTTGGCGCGCACTTCCTCCGGCACCGCCATCACCATGTCGGTGGCAACGTAGCCCGGCGAGATGGTGTTGACCGTGATGCCGAAGCCGGCGTTCTCGCGGGCCAGCGAAATGGTGAAGCCGTGCATGCCGGCCTTGGCGGCGGCGTAGTTGGCCTGACCGTACTGGCCCTTCAGGCCGTTGATCGAGCTGATCTGGATGACCCGGCCCCAGCCGCGGCGGCGCATGCCTTCGATGACCGGGCGGGTGACGTTGAACACCGAATTGAGGTTGGTGTTGATCACGTCGTGCCACTGGTCCGCGCGCATGCGGTGGAAGGTGGTGTCGCGGGTGATGCCGGCGTTGTTGACCAGGATCTCGACCGGGCCCAGCTCGGCTTCCACCGCGCGGATCAGCGCTTCGGCGCTTTCCGGCTCGGACACATCGCCGGGGAAGATCGACACCTTGTAGCCGCGCTCGGTCATGGCCTGCTGCCAGGCGCGGGCCTTGGCCTCGTCGCGGTAGTTGGTGGCGACCCGGTGGCCCTGGTCGGCCAGGCGTTGGCAGATGGCGGTACCGATGCCGCCGGTTCCGCCGGTGACCAGTGCGACGCGAGAAGTCATGGAATGCTGTCCGGGTTTCAGGTGGGGGAAAGGGGATTCTGCAACATCGGCGCGGAAAGTGCGCCGGCTGGCGGCAGGCCCGCTCCGATCAGTATGTCGGAACGCGGCAGCCGCGCCGGGTCGAAGGCCTGGCGTGCGGCGGCCAGCAGGGCGTGCAGGTCGTCCACGCCATCCAGCCCGTTCGGTGCCTGGCCCAGCAGCTGCCACAGCTGGCGCAGCACCGGCACCGGCCGGCTGCTGTCCGCCGGCAGGGCGGCGAGGGACTTGGACAGCTTGTGGCCCGGCGCATCCAGCAGCAATGGCAGGTGCCAGTAGCGCGGAACCGGCAGCCCCAGCGCCTGCTGCAGCAGGATCTGCCGCGCGGTGGAATCGAGCAGGTCGGCGCCGCGGACCAC
>DOKO01000006.1 GCA_003510825.1 Stenotrophomonas sp. | reverse complement strand
CTTTTTCTTTTCCGTGGCTGGACGCGCACGGAAATTGTCCGTGGCCGGGCGGATGGGTTGCGCAGGGGCGTGAGCCGCATGGATGCGGCGACCGAGCTTACAGGGATGTACTTGCAGCGTCCCCTGCGCAGCCCATCCGCCCGGCCAGACGTCAGTGATCCCAACGCATCACGCATCCAGCCACGAGGGGCTCAGCCGTTCGCTGCCAACTCCGCATCCAGCGCCCGCAGCCGATCCACCGTCCCGACATCGGTCCAGCGCCCGCGATGGTGCTGCCCGGTCATCAACCCCTGCGCCATGAAATGCTTCTGCAGCGGCACCACCGAGAACTTCGGCGGTACGCGTTCGCTGCCCGGCGCATCGCCGATCACCGCGCGCCAGTCCGCCACGATCGAAGGCCGGTACACGCCGATGCCAGCATAGGTCAGGCACGGGCCGGCGCGGTCGTGGTGCAGCAGGCCCTGCGCATCCAGGCGGTAATCGCCCTCGGGGTGCTGCAGCGGGTTGTCCACCAGCACCAGGTGCGCCTGGCCCTGCGGTTCGGCGGGCAGGGTGGCGAAATCGAAGTCCGTCCAGATATCGCCGTTGACCACCAGGAACGGCGCATCGCCCAGCAGCGGCAGCGCATTGAGGATGCCACCGCCGGTTTCCAGCGGGGTTTCGCCTTCGTGCACGAAGTGCAGCTGCAGGCCCCATTGGCTGCCATCGCCCAGCGTGGCCGGGAACTGCTCGGCCAGCCACGCGGTGTTGACCACCACCTCGCGCACGCCCAGCGCGGCCAGCCGCTCCAGGTGCCACACGATCAGCGGCTTGCCGGCCACCGCTAGCAGCGGCTTGGGCGTGTGCAGGGTCAGCGGGCGCATGCGCTCGCCGAGGCCGGCGGCGAAGATCAGCGCTTTCATCAGCGCACCACGCGCATCGGTGCGGCCAGGTCGGCCAGCGCCGGCTTGATGCGTTCGTCCAGCAGCTGCTGCAGCGCGGCCAGTTCGGGGTAGCGTGGCAGTACTTCATCGAGGTAGCCGATGAAGCGCGGCACGTCGTCCAGATAGTGGCCCTTGTTGTCGCGGTAGCGCAGGCGGCTGAAGATGCCCAGGCACTTCAGGTGGCGCTGGATGCCCATCCAGTCGGCATCGCGCAGGAAGGTGGCACGGTCGGGTACCGGCAGGCCGGCGTCGAGCGCGCGCTGGTGGTACTGCGCCAGCCAGGCATCCACGCGCGGCAGCGGCCAGCTCAGGAACGCGTCCTTGAACAGGCTCACCGCGTCGTAGGCGATCGGGCCACGCACCAGGTCCTGGAAATCGAGGATGGCCGGGCCATCGTCGACCGGCATCAGGTTGCGCGGCATGTAGTCGCGATGGGTCATCAGCTGGGGCTGGCCCAGCGCGTTGTCCATCAGCAGGCGCTGTGCCTGCTGCAGACCCTCGGCCTCGGCGCCGTGCAGGGTGATTCCCAGGTGGCGCTGCAGGAACCATTCGTCGAACAGGCCGGCATCACGCTGCAGCAGGGCTTCGCCGAAGCGGCCGAAATCTTCGGGCACCGGGATTGCCTGCAGGCGCAGCAGCTGGTCGATGGAACGACCGAACCAGGCATCGGCATTGCGCTCGTCCAGCACCTTGGCCAGGGTCGGGCCACCGAGATCCTCAAGGAGCAGGAAGCCGGCTTCGAGATCCTGGGCCAGCAGGGCGGGCACGCGCAGGCCGTGGTCGTGCAGCAGGCCGCGCATGCGCAGCCACGGCTGCGGGTCCTCCAGGCCGGGCGGGGCATCCATCACGATGTGGCTGCCGCGCGTGCTGGTGGTGCGCCAGTAGCTGCGCAGGCCGGCATCGACCGAGGCGCGCTCGACCACCGCGTTGGCATCGTCCAGCTGGGTGCGGGCCCACTGCAGGCGCTGCGCGCTGCGCTGGGGATCGGAAGCAGGTTCGGTCATGCAGGCAGTTCCGGGCGCGACGGGCGCGCCAAGCTCAGGGGGGAAAGAAAGAAGAGGGGTGTCAGCGGCGTGGGGTGAACAGCCGCATCAGCGCCAGCACGGCCACCGCGCCGACCACTGCGCCGAGGAAACCGGCCGGCTCGCCGGGGGAATACCAGCCCATGTACTGGCCGAACCAGCCGGCCACCAGGGCGCCGACGATGCCGAGCACGATGGTCAGCAGGCAGCCCATGCGGTTGTTGCCGGGCATGAAGAAACGCCCGAGCAGGCCGACGAAGAAACCGACCAGCAGGATGTACAGCCAGCTGCTGCTGCCGAACAGACCATTCATGTGCATGCGTTCCGCTTGGGGTGGACGCAGCCTAGCAAGGCCAGGCTGCGTCCGTCACGGGTGTGCGATCAGCAGCAGCCGTGGTCGCCGTGGCGGGTGCCGCTGTCGGCAGCCACCGGCGAACCGCTGGTCTCGCCGCGCAGGCTGGCGGCGTAGTGCTCGCTGATCACCTTGGACACGCAGGCGGTGACCTTCTTGCCCATCGGGATGTGCAGGAACTCGTTCGGACCGTGCGCGTTGGAGTGCGGGCCGAGCACGCCGGTGATCATGAACTGGGCGCCCGGGAACTTCTCACCCAGCATGCCCATGAACGGGATCGAGCCGCCTTCGCCCATGTACATCGCCGGCTTGCCGAAGAAGGCCTGGCTGGCGTCGTCGATGGCCTGGGTCAACCACGGCGCCATCGCCGGGGCGTTCCAGCCGGTGGAGGCCTTTTCCAGGTCCAGGGTGACCTGCGCGCCGTTCGGCGGATCGCGCAGCAGCGCTTCCTTCAGCAGTTCGCCGCAGGTCTTGCCGTCGGCGGTCGGCGGCAGGCGCAGCGACAGCTTCACCGAGGTCTGCGGACGCAGCACATTGCCAGCCGATTCCAGCGGAGGCATGCCACCCACGCCGGTGACCGACAGCGCCGGGCGCCAGGTGCGGTTGAGCACCAGCTCGGCCAGGTCGTCGTTCATCGGGCGCAGGCCGTCGACCATCGGGAACTTCTCGAAGATCTCGGTATCGACCACTTCGGCGGCACGCTTGGCCTGGGCCTGGCGCTCGGCCGGGATCTCGACATTCATGCCGTCGATCAGGATGCGGCCGGTGTCCTGGTCCTCGATGCGCGACAGGATCTGGCGCAGCAGGCGGAAGCTGGACGGGATGACGCCGGAGGCATCGCCGGAATGCACGCCTTCGTTGAGCACCTTGACCGTGAAGTTGCCGCCGGTCAGGCCACGCAGGGAGGTGGTGCACCACAGCTGGTCGTAGTTGGCGCAGCCTGAATCCAGGCAGACCACCAGCGACGGCTTGCCGATGCGGTCGGCCAGGTGGTCGACGTAGGCCGGCAGGTCGTAGCTGCCCGACTCTTCGCAGGCTTCGATCAGGACCACGCAGCGGGCGTGCGGCAGGCCCTGGGCCTGCAGGGCCAGCACCGCGGCCAGCGAGCCGAAGATGGCGTAACCGTCGTCGGCGCCGCCACGGCCATACAGCTTGTCGCCGCGCAGGACCGGGGTCCACGGGCCGAGGTCGTCATCCCAGCCGGTCATTTCCGGCTGCTTGTCCAGGTGCCCGTACAGCAGGATGGTGTCGTCGCCGGTCTCGGCGCCGGTGGCCGGAATTTCCAGGAAAATCAGCGGGGTGCGGCCTTCCAGGCGCACCACCTCGACCTTCAGGCCGGGCAGTTGCTGGGCCTTGGCCCAGTTTTCCATCAGGGTGACCGCCTGTTCCATGTAGCCGTTCTGCACCCAGTTGGCGTCGAACATCGGCGACTTGTTGGGAATGCGGATGTAGTCGACCAACTGCGGGACGATCTCGCCGTCCCACTTGTCATTGACGAATTGGCCGAGCTTGGCGCTGTCCATCTGAAACTCCGGTTGCATGGGCATGTGATGCGGCCATTCTACGCCTGTGCCGGGGGTAGGGTTTTTCCTACAGCACGTCGGGTATTTGGCTGGCTTTTAGAAATCGCGGAAACCGATAGGCTGTGCACATGTGGTGACGGACACTGTTTCGACCGACGGGATTGCCGGTCGGGACGGCCAGAACCACAAGGAGATACACGTCGTGCCTTGGTCAGTCGTGTTCAGGGCGTTGGTGCTGGTGATGTGGGTGGTGGGGGCGCAAGCCGCCGAGCCGATCGACATCAACCGGGCCGATGCCCAGGCGCTTCAGCAGGGACTGGCGATGGTCGGGGCCATAAAGGCCGCGGCAATCGTCGAGCACCGGCGCAGACATGGCCCATTTCATCGCGTCGAGGACCTGACGCAGGTGAAGGGGATAGGGACAGCAATCGTCGAACGGAATCGACAGCGGATCACCGTCGGCAACACGATGTTGCCAGCGGATCCGGTACCCGGATCGGTACCGGTGCGCTCCGTACCCAGGCGTTGACAGCAGGATCGTCGGGACCGGCAGGAGGCTGGTTCACCGGACACGGACAGGAAGGCCGTGCCCACCGACCGTCGCAGGGATGCGGCACCAATCACCAGGATGGTGGCATCACAGACCTGTGGAAGGGGCTGAGATATAAACAGGACGAATGCGGCCGCGTGCAGGATGCAACGCCGCCCCCACAGCGCAGGATGCGAGGGGGTGGCAGCAGGCCGACAAGGACGTAACGAGTGCCCGGTACGACACATGGCTGTGTCGCCGGGCATTTCTCTTTCTGGCATGAGCAGCGTGTGGCGCGGCGCCTCACCGCCGATGGTGTAGGTTGAGGGTTCCCCACGGATTGGAACCTGCTGGATGCGCCTGCCCCGTCTTCCCCTGATGCTTGCACTTGCCCTGGCCCTGCCGCTGGTGGCCGAGGCCGCGACGCCTGCTCCCAAGAGCACCACCGCCACTGCCGAAGTACGCGGCCCGACGGATCTCAAGCCCGGTGAATACCTGTGGCACCCGGAAGTGTCGCCGGCCGGCCCGATCGTGCTGGTGGTCAGCCTGGATGAGCAGCGCGCCTATGTTTACCGCAACGGCATCGCCATCGGCCTGAGCACGATCAGCTCGGGCAAGACCGGGCATGAAACGCCGACCGGCGTGTTCACGATCCTGCAGAAGGACAAGGACCACAAATCCAACCTCTACAACAGCGCGCCGATGCCCTACATGCAGCGGCTGACCTGGGACGGCATCGCCCTGCACGGCGGCAGCCTGCCCGGTCATCCGGCCTCGCACGGCTGCGTGCGCCTGCCGCAGGCGTTCGCGCAGAAGCTGTTCAGCGAAACCCAGCGCGGCGACACGGTGGTGGTCGCTGATGCCAAGAGCGCGCCGATGACCCTGGCCTACCCGGCGGTGCTGGCGCCGGTGAACGCGCGCGGCCAGGCGCTGCCGGAAACCGAAGGCGCGAGCCCGGCCAAGGCTTGGTGGGATGATGCGGCCGCGCCCAGCGGCCAGGTCGGCATCCTGGTCAGCCTGCACGACCAGCGCCTGTACGTGCTGCGCGATGGCGTG
>DOKO01000187.1:1067-3688 GCA_003510825.1 Stenotrophomonas sp. | reverse complement strand
ACGGTCGGCACCCACCAGAGCAGAGGGCCGAGGGCGGTGCCGACCAACGGTCGGCACCCACCAGGGCAGAGAGCCGAGGGCAGTGCCGACCAACGGTCGGCACCCGCCAGGGCAAAAGGCTGCCCGCCGTTACCTCAGGCCTCGTAGGCCGATTCGCCGTGCGAGGTGACATCCAGGCCGGTACGTTCGGCCTCTTCGGTCACGCGCAGGCCGACCACCACCTTCACCAGCAGCAGGATGGCCGCAGTGACCACCGCCGACCAGACCACGGTGAGGCCGACGCTGACCACCTGCACCCACACCTGGTGGCCGATATCCAGATCGGCCTTGGTGCCGCCCAGCGACTGCGCGCTGAACACACCGGTGAGGATGGCACCGACGATGCCGCCGACGCCGTGCACACCGAACACGTCGGCGGTGTCGTCCACCTTCAGCAGGCGCTTCAGGCCGGTGACGCCCCACACGCAGACCACGCCGGCGACCAGGCCGATGACGATGGCGCCCAGCGGGCCCACGGTGCCGCAGGCCGGGGTGATGCCGACCAGGCCGGCCACCGCACCCGAGGCTGCGCCCAGTGCCGACGGCTTGCCCTTGGTGATGGCTTCGGTGAGCGTCCAGCCCAGCACCGCCGCAGCAGTGGCCAGCACGGTGTTGAGGAAGGCCAGCGAAGCGACGGTGTCGGCGGCAGCGGCCGAGCCGGCGTTGAAGCCGAACCAGCCCACCCACAGCAGCATCGCGCCGATGTAGGTGAACGGCACGTTGTGCGGCTTCAGCGCGGTCTGGCCATAGCCCAGGCGCTTGCCGAGGAACCACGCGCCGACCAGGCCGGCCACGCCCGCGTTGATGTGCACCACGGTGCCACCGGCGAAATCGATCGCGCCCATTTCACCGAGGTAACCACCACCCCAGACGATGTGTGCCATCGGGATGTAGCTGAGGGTGAACCACAACGCCGAGAACAGCAGCACCGCGCGGAACTTGATGCGTTCGGCGAAGGCGCCGACGATCAGCGCGGTGGTGATGCCGGCGAAGGTCGACTGGAAGGCGACGAACAGATAATCCGGCAGGCCCTTGATGGGCGTGTTCCCGACCGAATCAGGAGTGAAGCCCTTCAGGAAGGCGAACTCGGTGAATGAGCCGAAGAACGGATTGCCCGCACTGAACACCGCGCTGTAGCCGTAGGACACCCACAACAGCAGCACCAGCGAGAACACCACCAGGATCTGGCTGAGCACCGACAGCACGTTCTTCGAACGCACCAGGCCGCCGTAGAACAGGGCCAGGCCCGGCACCACCATCAGCAGCACCAGCAGGGTGGAGGTCAGCATCCAGGCGACGTCGCCATGGTCGAAGGCCGGCGCGGCGGCTTCGGCGGCAACCGGCGCCGCGGCCACCGGAGCCTGCAGCGGCTCGACCGCGACGGTTTCGCTGGGCAGCGGCGAGACCTGGGCCTGGGCGTTCGCAGTGCCCGGCCAGGCACCGGCGGCGAGCGCGCTGAGCAGCATCAACAGGCACACGAGATGGAACCGGGCTTGCCACCCGGTGAGAAGGCGCATCTTCATTTGGGGGAGTCTCCGGAAGGGGTTACAGCGCGTCGGCACCGATTTCGCCGGTGCGGATACGGATGACCTGCTCGACGGCAGTGACGAAGATCTTGCCGTCGCCGATCTTGCCGGTGCCTGCGGACGATTGGATCGCTTCGATCACTGCGTCGGCACGCTCGTCGGTGACCACGGTTTCGATCTTGATCTTGGGCAGGAAATCGACGACGTACTCGGCGCCGCGATACAGCTCGGTGTGGCCCTTCTGGCGACCGAAACCTTTCACTTCGGTCACGGTGATGCCCGACACGCCAGCGTCGGAGAGGGCCTCGCGGACCTCGTCGAGCTTGAACGGTCGGATGATGGCGGAGATCAGTTTCATGCGCATGTCCCGATGGTGGATGGGGCCACCGCGCCAGCGCGCGATGGCATCAGGCAACCACGGGCCATCGTGGTGATGGCCGTGGCTGTTGCACCGGACACGTAATGGGCCGGGACGGCCGTGCCTCTCTCCTTGCACGACCGACGCGGGAGGGAGGGCGGCCCATTCGCGTATCCGGTCTCTCTCTTGCCCCTGGTTCGGCAGTCCCTGGCGTGGGGTCAGAGCCCTTCCATGCATGAAAGGGATCCGACCCCGTGCAGCGACCCCGATCTGACCGCGGCTCCCCAGCCGCGAAGAACGGAGGCGATGGCGGCGGGTGGGAGGGAGGTCCCACCGCCATCGCCGGCCGGTCAGTTGGCGTAGTACAGCTGGTATTCCAGCGGGTGGGTCGCCGCGCGGAACTTGGTCACTTCCTGCATCTTCAGCGCGATGTAGCCGTCGATGAAGTCATCGCTCATCACGCCGCCGGCCTTGAGGAACTCACGGTCCTTGTCCAGCGCTTCCAGGGCCTGGTCCAGCGAGGAGCAGACCTGCGGGATCAGCTTCTCTTCTTCCGGCGGCAGGTCGTACAGATCCTTGTCGCTCGGCGCGCCCGGGTCGATCTGGTTCTTGATGCCGTCCAGGCCGGCCATCATCAGCGCGGTGAAGGTCAGGTAGCCCGACTGGATCGGATCGGGGAAGCGCATTTCGATGCGGCG
>DOKO01000187.1:0-791 GCA_003510825.1 Stenotrophomonas sp. | reverse complement strand
GCCTTGGCGTGCTTGAAGATGCCGCCGATGTACCACAGCGCCATCTGGCTCAGGCCGCCGTAGCCGTCACCGGAGAACAGGTTGGTGCCGCCCTTGGACAGCGACTGGTGCACGTGCATGCCGCTGCCGTTGTCGCCGACGATCGGCTTGGGCATGAAGGTGACGGTCTTGCCGTTGCGGTGCGCCACGTTCTTGATGACGTACTTCATGCGCAGCAGTTCGTCGGCCTTCTGCACCAGGGTGCTGAACTTGGTGCCGATCTCGCACTGGCCGGCGGTGGCCACTTCGTGGTGCTGCACTTCCACTTCGATGCCGACCTGTTCCAGCGTCTTGCACATTTCAGCGCGCAGGTCGTGCAGGGTGTCGGTCGGCGGAACGGGGAAGTAACCACCCTTCACGCCCGGACGGTAGCCGCTGTTGGCGCCGTCGTACTTGGCACCGCTGTTCCAGGCGGCTTCTTCCGAATCGATCTTGAAGAAGGTGTTGCCCATTTCATTGGCGAAACGGACCGAATCGAAGATGAAGAATTCCGGCTCCGGGCCGAAGAACGCGGTTTCGGCGATGCCGGAGGACTTCAGGTAAGCCTCGGCGCGCTTGGCGATGCCGCGCGAGCAGCGACCGTACGGCTGCATGGTGGCCGGGTCGAGGATGTCGCAGCTGATGACGATGGTCGGATCGGCGTAGAACGGATCGACATAGGCGCTGGCCGGGTCCGGCAGCAGGACCATGTCCGACTCGTTGATGCCCTTCCAGCCGGCGATCGAGCTGCCATCGAACATCTTGCCTTCTTC
>DOKO01000441.1:3826-4038 GCA_003510825.1 Stenotrophomonas sp. | reverse complement strand
GATCCAGCGGTCGCGCTCGCTCAGCGGGCGGCCTTCGCCGCGGCCACCGGCGGCCAGGTTGCCGCGGAACTCGTCACCCAGCGGGATGCGGGCCAGGCAGTAGTCCACCGGCTCGCCGTCGACCAGCAGGATGCGCTTGTCACCGGCGGTGATGTCGGGAATGAACTTCTGGGCCAGCGCCAACTTGCGGCCGCCGTCGGTCAGGGTTTCCA
>DOKO01000441.1:0-3610 GCA_003510825.1 Stenotrophomonas sp. | reverse complement strand
GCCCATGCCGTCCAGCGGCTTCAGCACCGCCTGGCCGTGTTCCAGGGCGAAGGCCTTCAGTGCCTTGGCGTCGCGGCTGACCAGGGTCGGCGGGCAGCACTGCGGGAACAGCAGGGCGGCCAGCTTCTCGTTGTAGTCGCGCAGGCCCTGCGGGTTGTTGACCACGCAGGCGCCGGCGGCGGCGGCCACGTCCAGCACCTGGGTGTCATAGACGTATTCGGCATCGACCGGCGGGTCCTTGCGCATCAGCACGATCTGGCCCGGGCCGAACGCGGTGCGGCTGAATGCGCCAAGTTCGTACCAGCCGGAGGGGTCGTCGCGGACCTGCAGCGGGGCGGTCTGGGCCACCGCCACGCCGCCTTCCAGGGCCAGGCCGCCCGGCCGCACATAGTGCAGGGCATGGCCGCGGCGCTGGGCTTCCAGCAGCATGGCGAAGGTGGTGTCCTTGGCGATCTTGATGTGGGCGATGGGGTCCATCACCACGATGACGTTCAACGGCATGGGTGCACCTGTCAGGCAAGGCGTTGATGGTAGCGGCAACGCCCCCCGCGTGCCTGCCCGGGGTGCTGCAACGCTGCGTCCGTCCAGCCATCTGCGCAGTCATTGCCAAACCTGTCACGTTCAGCAAGCCGGCATCCCAAGCGCCGTGGGCGGCGCTTGAAGCGGGCGCGGAAAGTGCGATATAGATACGCCTTCGTAGCGGCCCCCAGCACAGAAGGGTCGCGCGCTTGGGGAAAGGCAATGACTGAAAACACGACTGCGGGCGGGGAGCTCGCAGGACTCCGGGTGATGGTCATCGATGACTCGAAGACCATCCGCCGGACTGCGGAAACGCTGCTGAAGCGCGAAGGCTGCGAAGTGGTGACCGCGACCGATGGCTTCGAGGCCTTGGCCAAGATCGCCGACCAGCAGCCACAGATCATCTTCGTGGACATCATGATGCCCCGTCTCGACGGGTATCAGACCTGCGCGCTGATCAAGGGCAACCAGCTGTTCAAGGCAACGCCGGTCATCATGCTGTCCTCCAAGGACGGCCTGTTCGACAAGGCCCGCGGACGCATCGTCGGCTCGGAACAGTACCTGACCAAGCCTTTCACGCGGGAAGAACTGCTGGGTGCCATCCGCACATACGTCAACGCCTGACCAGGGGGGAAAGGCACAATGGCTCGTATCGTCCTGATCGAGGATTCACCGACCGACCGCGCGGTGTTCACCCAGTGGCTGCGCCGTGCCGGCCACGAGGTGCTGGAAGCGGACAACGCCGAGGATGGCCTGCAGCTGGTGCGTGACCAGGTTCCGCAGCTGGTGCTGATGGACGTGGTCCTGCCCGGCATGAGCGGCTTCCAGGCCACCCGCGCGATGTCGCGCGATGCGGCGATCAAGCACATCCCGGTGATCATCGTCAGCACCAAGGCGATGGAAACCGACAAGGCATGGGGCCTGCGCCAGGGCGCGGCCGATTACATCGTCAAGCCGCCGCGCGAGGAAGACCTGATCGCGCGGATCAACGAACTGGTGGCCTGATGCGTTCGCCCTTCGACATTCTTGAAGCCTACGAACGGCGCAGCCTGTCCCATGCGGTGCAGCTGCCCGGGCGGCAGTTCGCCGAGGACCTCTGGCGTGGCGTCGGCTTCCGCGTGGGCCAGCGCCGGCTGGTGTCCGATTTCCGCGAAGTGGTGGAAATCGTGCCGATGCCGCCGGTGACTCCGGTGCCCTGCGCGCAGCCCTGGCTGCTGGGCGTGGGCAACCTGCGCGGCAACCTGTTCCCGGTGGTCGACCTGAAGTACTTCCTGGAAGGCGCGCGTACCGTGCAGCAGGAAGGCCAGCGCGTGCTGATCATGCGCCAGGCCGGCGGCGACGTCGCCCTGACCATCGACGAGCTGTTCGGCCAGCGCAGTTTCGAACTGGGCCAGCAGGTCCAGGCCGGCACCCTGGCCGAAGGCCGCTACGGTCATTTCGTCGATCGCGCCTTCCATGCCGACGGCCATGACTGGGGCGTGTTCTCGCTCTCGTTGCTGTCGCGCACCCCTGAATTCCGGCAAGCCGCGGCCTGAGGCCGGGCAACGCCCCCTGCATTGAAGATCGAGGTTGAACGATGAGTACTGCTTCGGACGCCCCCAAGACCGGCAAGCTGCGGCTGGGCGGCAGCAACCTCTGGCTGGCCCTGCTGGCCCTGTCGATGATCCTGTTCGGTGTGAACACCGGCGTCTCCACCTGGCAGGGCAGCCGCCTGGCCGATGCCGGTTCCAAGGCCGCCGACCTGCAGGTGCTCTCGCAGCAGCTGGCCAACCAGGGCCGTGATGCCGTGGGCGGCAACGCACAGGCGTTCACCGCTTTCAAGGCCACCCGCAACGCCATCGAGCAGAACGTGTCCACGCTGCAGGGCCGCTACGGCAACGAGCCGGGCGTGTCCAAGGCGATCACCACGCTGTCCGACACCTGGGCCCCGCTGGGCAAGCAGGCCGGCCAGCTGGTCGCCAGCGAGCCGGCGGTGCTGGCGCTGGCCGGCAACGCCAACAACTTCACCGGCGCGGTGCCGGGCCTGCAGGCCCAGTTGAACGAGCTGGTGCGCGCGATGTCCGCTTCCGGTGCACCCGCATCGCAGGTGTACAGCGCCCTGCAGCAGGTCGTGGTGGCCGGTTCGATGGCCCGCCGCGTGACCGAAATGCGCGCCGGTGGCGCCGCCGCGGCTGCCTCGGGCGACGCCCTGGCCCGCGACATCACCGTGTTCTCGCAGGTGCTCGATGGCCTGCGCAACGGCAACGAAGACCTCGGCATCACCGCCGTGCGCGGTGCCGGTGCGGTCGCTGCGCTGGAACAGTCGCAGCAGAAGTGGGAAGCGATGAAGCAGGACGCCGACGCGATCCTCGCCAGCTCGCGCCAGCTGTTCGCCGCGCAGTCCGCCGCCAACGCGCTGGGCCAGGGCTCCTCGCGCATGCTGGATGACAGCCGCAAGCTGTTCGAGGCGTTCTCCTCGTTCGGCTCGGTGTCCGATACCCGCCTGTTCCCGAACTTCTGGATCGGCGTCATCTCCGGTGCGCTGTCGCTGATCGCGATCATCGGCTTCGTTTCCACCAGCGTGCGCAGCCGTTCGCGCGAGCAGGAACTGCGCTACCAGACCCAGGTGGAGTTCAACAGCCGCAACCAGCAGGCGATCATGCGGCTGCTGGACGAAATCTCCTCGCTCGGTGAGGGTGACCTGACCGTCAAGGCCTCGGTGACCGAGGACATGACCGGCGCCATCGCAGACGCCATCAACTACGCCGTGGACGAACTGCGCCACCTGGTGACCACCATCAACGACACCTCGGCCAAGGTCGCCGTGTCCACCCAGGAAACCCAGGCCACCGCCATGCAGCTGGCAGAGGCGGCGGGCCACCAGGCCAACCAGATCACCTCGGCCTCGGACCGCATCGGCGAAATCGCGGCGAGCATCGAGCAGGTGTCACGCAACTCGGCCGAGTCGGCCGACGTGGCACAGCGCTCGGTGGTCATCGCCGCCGAAGGCGCCGGCGTGGTCCGCGAGACCATCCAGGGCATGGACCAGATCCGTGACCAGATCCAGGAAACCTCCAAGCGCATCAAGCGCCTGGGTGAGTCCTCGCAGGAA
>DOKO01000325.1:6144-6355 GCA_003510825.1 Stenotrophomonas sp. | reverse complement strand
CGCCCGCTCACGCGTGCGCCCGCTGGTGCGCACCGCCGCACCCAAGCTCATCCTGGACGCCGCGCCGTCCGTGCGCCCGGCCGCGCCGCAGTTCCGCACGACCGACCGGCTGATTGCGATCGGCTCGTCGGCCGGCGGCACCGAAGCGCTGCGCGTGGTACTGGAAGGCCTGCCGGCGGATGCCCCGGCCGTGGTGATGACCCAGCACCTG
>DOKO01000325.1:5651-5958 GCA_003510825.1 Stenotrophomonas sp. | reverse complement strand
GGTGATGACCCAGCACCTGCCTGCCAGCTTCAGCACCGCCTTCGCCGAACGCCTGGACCGCCACTCGGCGATGGCCGTGCGCGAGGCCACAGACGGCGAAGCCGTGCTGCCCGGCCATGCCTACCTGCCGCCCGGCGGCAAGCACCTGCGCATCATCCGTGACGGTGCGCGCTGGCGTTGCCGCGTGGATGACGGCCCTGCAGTGAACCGGCACAAGCCGGCGGTGGACGTGCTGTTCCGCTCGGTGGCGCAGGCCGCCGGTGGCAATGCCATCGGCGCCATCCTCACCGGCATGGGCGACGACGGC
>DOKO01000325.1:0-5436 GCA_003510825.1 Stenotrophomonas sp. | reverse complement strand
ACCGGCATGGGCGACGACGGCGCACGCGGCCTGCTGGAAATGCGCCAGGCCGGCGCACCGACCCTGGTGCAGGACGAAGCCACCAGCGTGGTCTGGGGCATGCCCGGTTCGGCGTTCAAGCTGGGCGCGGCCGAAGAGCAGGTGCCGCTGGAGCGGATCGCGGAGCGCTTGCTCGCCCTCGCCCGCGGCTGAAGTAGATCCACGTCATGCGTGGATCCCTTTGTAGAGCCGAGCCCACGCTCGGCTCAAGGCACCCCGTAGAAAGCAGCCGAGCATGGGCTCGGCTCTACACACAGAGATGGACGTCCCAAACGTGGACGCTACGGGCCGAATCCCACCGCCAGGGCCACGACCTTGCCCTCGCGCAGGAAGTAGCAGTTGCTGGACCCGCCCTCCAGGAAGATGCAGGTCCGCTCAACGACCATCCCACCCAGACGGTCCTGCACGCTTTCCTTGGTCGCCGCCTGACTGGCGATCTTCTGCACGGCTGCGGCCGGGCCACCGATCCGTACGCCGTTCAAGGCAATGGCTCCCAAGTCCTCAACCGATCCGTCCGCACCTCGTCCTGACGACAGCGAAGAAACACGGATCTCATCCACCGTGCGGAATTCCGGCGCGACATCGGGGTTCGAGGTGATGACCACCTCACGACCAGACGTCACTTCACGATAGACACGTCGTACCAAGCCGTTCTGATCGACCGTCGTCTCGGCGCCCTTCCCATATCGCTTGATCACATCCGCCTCGAGATACACCTGAGGGCGGTAGGCACCGTCGGCAAAGACCTTGGCGATGTAGTCGACGCGAGGCTCCAGCGCGCGCACGGAACCCGCGTTGCAGGACAAGCTGACGCAGAGAATGAGAGAGAACGCTGATCGGTTCATTCTGTTCAAAGGCTTACGCGCGGACAGGGTCGGCGCGAGCATCGCACAGAAAAGACGTGAACCTCATCGGTATGCTTTGATGACAGCACTGCACAAGGAAGGCTGCGCATGATCACAAGGAACTGGAAGGCCGCGCTGGCGGCCGTATTGTTGTCACTGCCCCTGGTACCGGCAAGCGCCAGCGGTGATCTGTTCTACTTCGAGGCCGGCCAGGGGGACGTGGTCTTCACGCTGATGCTGGTCGGCCGTGAGGACCCCGGCGCGGTCAACGTCAGCTGGAAAGGCCTGTCGATTCCGCAGCCTCCCGACGTGCAACGCCGCTATTACATCGAATTCGACCGCGCCCGCCGCCAGGCCTACGTGCGCCCGCTTCGCCACGATGGATTGCCGTGGTTTGAAATGGACGTCTCCGGCAAGCGCGGCAACGTGCTGATCGGCGGCCGTCGGCTGGAAGGCAGCGCGGACTGGACCGTGCAGTAGCGGATGCCGCCCACAAAAAACCCCCGGCTCTCACCGGGGGTTCTTCGTTTCAACGGGCTGCCGGCCAGCGGCCGGCACTACCGCATCAGGCAGCGACCGTCTTGGCCACGTCCTGGTATTCCTCGATCTGGTCGAAGTTCATGTAGCGGTAGATCTCCGCACCGCTCTGGGCGATCACGCCCACATCGGCCATGTACTCTTCCTTGGTCGGGATGCGGCCCAGACGCGAGCAGATCGCGGCCAGCTCGGCCGAACCCAGGTACACGTTGGTGTTGCGGCCCAGACGGTTCGGGAAGTTGCGGGTCGAGGTCGACATCGCGGTGGAGCCTTCGCGGATCTGCGCCTGGTTGCCCATGCACAGCGAGCAGCCCGGCATTTCCATGCGTGCGCCGGTGGCGCCGAAGGTGCCGTACACGCCTTCCTTGGTCAGCTCCGAGGCATCCATCTTGGTCGGCGGGGCCACCCACAGACGGGTCGGCAGGTCGCGCTTGCCTTCCAGCAACTTCGCAGCGGCACGGAAGTGACCGATGTTGGTCATGCACGAACCGATGAACACTTCGTCGATCTTGGCACCAGCAACTTCGGACAGGGTCTTCACGTCGTCCGGGTCGTTCGGGCAGGCCACGATCGGCTCGTGGATGTCGGCCAGGTCGATCTCGATGACAGCGGCGTACTCGGCGTCGGCATCCGGCTCCAGCAGCTCCGGGTTGGCCAGCCAAGCTTCCATCTTCTCGATACGGCGCTGCAGCGAACGCGGATCCTGGTAACCCTCGGCAATCATCCACTTCAGCAGGGTGATGTTGCTGGTCAGGTACTCGATGATCGGTTCCTTGTTCAGGCGCACCGAGCAACCGGCGGCCGAACGCTCGGCCGAGGCGTCGGACAGTTCGAACGCCTGTTCGACCTTCAGCTCCGGCAGGCCTTCGATTTCCAGGATGCGACCGGAGAAGATGTTCTTCTTGCCGGCCTTGGCCACGGTCAGCAGACCCGACTTGATGGCGTACAGCGGGATCGCGTTGACCAGGTCACGCAGGGTCACGCCCGGCTGCATCTGGCCCTTGAAGCGCACCAGCACCGATTCCGGCATGTCCAGCGGCATGACGCCGGTGGCAGCAGCGAAGGCGACCAGGCCCGAACCGGCCGGGAACGAAATGCCCACCGGGAAGCGGGTGTGCGAGTCACCACCGGTACCGACGGTGTCCGGCAGCAGCATGCGGTTGAGCCAGCTGTGGATCACGCCGTCGCCCGGACGCAGCGAGACGCCGCCACGGGTGGAGATGAACTCCGGCAGGGTGTGGTGGGTCTTGACGTCCACCGGCTTCGGGTACGCAGCGGTGTGGCAGAACGACTGCATCACCAGGTCGGCCGAGAAGCCCAGGCAGGCCAGGTCCTTCAGCTCGTCACGGGTCATCGGGCCGGTGGTGTCCTGCGAGCCGACCGAGGTCATCTTCGGTTCGCAGTAGGTGCCCGGGCGCATGCCCTGGCCTTCGGCCAGGCCACAGGCGCGGCCGACCATCTTCTGCGCCAGCGAGAAGCCCTTGCCGTTGTCGGCCGGCTGCACCGGCAGGCGGAACAGGTCGGTCGGGGCCAGGCCCAGCGCTTCACGCGCCTTGCCGGTCAGGCCGCGGCCGATGATCAGCGGAATGCGGCCACCGGCGCGCACTTCGTCGAACAGCACGTCGCTCTTCACTTCGAACTCGGCGATCACTTCGCCGTTCTTCAGTGCCTTGCCGTCATACGGACGCAGCTCGACCACGTCGCCGTGCTCCATCTGCGAAACGTCCAGCTCGATCGGCAGGGCGCCGGCATCTTCCATCGTGTTGTAGAAGATCGGGGCGATCTTGCCGCCCAGGCAGACGCCGCCGGCGCGCTTGTTCGGGATGAACGGAATGTCATCGCCGGTCCACCACAGCACGCTGTTGGTGGCCGACTTGCGCGAGGAACCGGTACCGACCACGTCGCCCACGTAGGCAACCAGGTGGCCCTTGTCCTTCAGCGACAGGATCTGCTGGATCGGACCGCGCTTGCCGTCTTCTTCCGGGGTGAATGCCGCGTCGTCGCGCTTGTTCTTCAGCATCGCCAGGGCGTGCATCGGAATGTCAGGGCGGGTGGTCGCGTCCGGGGCCGGCGACAGGTCGTCGGTGTTGGTTTCGCCCGGCACCTTGAACACGGTGACG
Source organism: Stenotrophomonas sp. (assembly GCA_003510825.1). Lineage (GTDB taxonomy): Bacteria > Pseudomonadota > Gammaproteobacteria > Xanthomonadales > Xanthomonadaceae > Stenotrophomonas. The sequence goes on along the minus strand of DOKO01000325.1, from coordinate 1,895 downwards.
GTCAGGCTCTGCGGCACTTCCGGGTTGCTGGTGAACCACTCGGCATCGGCCCAGCTCTGCAGCACGGACTGGGCGTTGGCGTTGCCCGCCTTGGCCTTTTCCTGCACGTCATGGAAGGCATCGAAGACCAGCAGGGTCTTCTTCAGGCCGGCGGCGGCGATGGTGCCGATGGCCGCATCGTCCAGCAGCTGAACCAGCGGGGCGACGTTGTAACCGCCGAGCATGGTGCCCAGCAGTTCGGTGGCGCGCTCGCGGCTGATCAGCGGGTTCTGCTCGCTGCCCAGGGCGATGGCCGCCAAGTACGAGGCTTTGACTTTGGCAGCATCGTCGACGCCGGCCGGCACGCGGTGGGTCAGCAGGTCGAGCAGGAACTCGGCCTCGCCCTGCGGCGGATTCTTCAGCAGTTCGATGACATCGGCCGTCTGCTGCGCGCTCAGCGGCAGCGGCGGGATGCCAAGCGCAGCGCGCTCGGCGACGTGGTGGCGGTAGGCTTCCAACATGACAACTCCCGGGTAGTGCGTAGGTTGAAAAAAAAGATGGGCTCAGGCTTGCGGCACGATCAGCTTCAGGCCCTTGAAGTAGTCGCGGTAAAACGTGTCGTTCCAGGTGATCAGGCCATCGCACTGCAGCAGTGCGTGGGCGCCGACCATGAATTCGTCCAGGCTGCGGCGGCTGCCGCTGCGCTGGCGGTGGCGGCGGTGCATCTCGCCGGCGCGCAGGGCCGACTTGGCCTCCAGCGCATTGAAGTGCACGCCCATTTCTTCCAGTGCTTCCAGCACCTCGGCGCCGCCGCGCAGCGAGGCGCAGACTTCGGCCAGGGTCGCGCCGCAGACCACCACGCGGCCGCCGACCAGGCTCTGCCGCAGGATGGCTTCCACCGCATCGGCCTGCGGGCCGTTGCTGAGCAGTTCGACCAGGACCGGGGAATCGACGGCGATCATCACGGCTTATTCCTCGTCGCGCACCGAGCGCACGGCCGCTTCGGACGACTCGAAGCCATCCAGCGCGAACTTGCCGCGGGCGCGCGAGATCGCGTCGTCCACGCTCTTGCGCAGGATGATCCGGCTGCCCTCCAGTTCGACCTTCAGCTGGGTGCCCTTGGTCAGGCCCAGCGCGTCACGCACCGCCTTGGGCAGGGTGATCTGTCCGCGCTCTGCAACAGTGGCTTCCATGGGTAGGCCCTCTTCGGTATGCACAAATTATACATACTTTGCCGGGCATACTTCCACCCTGAACCCGGCCAGGGGTACTCCAGCCCTTGCACCGCAAAGGATCCGCCACATCCATGACATACGACATACACCTGCCCCTGTAATCTGGACCCGATGCCGCAGGCTGGCCCCGCCCCACGTGAATGCATTCATACTGGGGCGACCGGGGCCACCAGGCCCGCGGCGACCGCAAGCAGGCCCGCTTCCGAACGGGCCAGAGCAAGCCATCCGCAAGAGGAGTCATCCCGCATGAGCGATTCGTTCTCCACCCGCAGCCAGCTGGACGTCGGCGGCAAGACCTACGACTACTTCAGCCTTCCCACGCTCGGCAAGCGCTTCGATATCTCCCACCTGCCCTACTCGATGAAGATCCTGCTGGAGAACCTGCTCCGGCACGAGGACGGCGGCGCCACCGTCGGCCCCGACCACATCGAAGCGGTGGCGCGTTGGCAGCCCAGCGCCGAGCCGGATACCGAAATCGCCTTCATGCCCGCGCGCGTGGTCCTGCAGGACTTCACCGGCGTGCCCTGCGTGGTCGACCTGGCCGCCATGCGCGATGCGGTGGTCAAGCTGGGCGGCAAGCCCGAGCAGATCAACCCGCAGATCCCCTCCGAGCTGGTCATCGACCACTCGGTGCAGGTCGATGTGTTCGGCAAGCCCGACGCGCTGGACCTCAACGGCAAG
>DOKO01000081.1 GCA_003510825.1 Stenotrophomonas sp. | reverse complement strand
ATCACCCCGCCGCCGCCGTACCCGGCACTGTTCGGCCTGCCGCGGCAGCCGGTGGCCGATGCGGACTACGCCATCGGCCTGTACGCCAGCACCCTGGTGCGCGACGGCGGCACGCTGCAGATCGGCATCGGTACGCTGGCCGATGCCCTCAGCCATGCGCTGGTGCTGCGCCATACCGACAACGCGCGCTATCGCCGCGTCTTGAATGCGCTGGATCCGCAGCTGGCCAGCCATCCGCTGGTGGAGGAGATCGGCGGCCTCGATCCGTTCGAGGTCGGCCTGTACGGTTGCAGCGAAATGCTCAACGAAGGCTTCCGCCGGCTGGTGCAGACCGGCGTCATCCGGCGCAAGGTGCACGACGATCTGGCGCTGATGCAGCGCATCGAGAACGGCAGCACGCTGTCCATTGACCACGCCACGCTGGAAGCAGAGGGCGAGTACCTGCACGGCGCGTTCTACCTGGGTTCGCCCGAGTTCTACGAATGGCTGCGCACCCTGCCCGACGACGAGCGCAGCGCGATCGGCATGCGCCGCATCAGCGAGATCAACCAGCTGTATGGCGGCAATGAAACACTGGAACGCCTGCAGCGCCGCCATGCGCGCTTCTTCAATTCCTGCATGATGGCCACCGCGCTCGGGGCAGCGGTGTCCGATGCGCTGGACGACGGCCGCGTGGTCTCCGGCGTGGGTGGGCAGTACAACTTCGTGGCGATGGCGCATGCGCTGCCCGAAGCACGCAGCGTGCTGATGTTCCGCGCCGCGCGCGACGACAAGGGCCAGCGTGCCTCGAACGTGCGCTGGAACTACGGGCACACCACCATTCCGCGCCACCTGCGTGACATCTACCTCAACGAGTACGGCATTGCCGACCTGCGCGCGTTGACCGACGACGACTGCGTGCAGGCGATGACCGCGATCACCGAAGCACCGTTCCAGGCCGGCCTGCTGCAGCAGGCCTATGCATCGCGCAAGCTGCGCACCGGGCGACATCCCGACCCGCAGCGCGAACAGCGCAACACACCGCAGGCGCTGGCGGCGGCGCTGGCACCGTTCCGTGCCGATGGCACCCTGCCCGACTATCCGCTGGGCAGCGACTTCAACGAGATCGAGCAGGTGCTGGTGAAGGCACTGGGCTGGCTGAAAGCAAACACGCAGACGCGCGGCGAAAAGCTGCGCACGCTGTGGGCCGCACTGCGCCAGCCCGCCGGCGATGGCGACGCGGTGTACCTGCAGCGCATGGGCCTGCAGGCACCGAAGGATCTCGGCGAGCGCATCAACGCACGCCTGCTGCGCCTGGCCCTTGCCCGCACCGCATGAGCAAAGGTAGCGCCGGGCCATGCCCGGCGAATGCCGTTATCAGTGCGCCGTTGCTCACGCTGTATCCTGTGGCGATGAAAGACGATTCCCGATTCCTGCATGACCTGCAGCAGCGCCAGGCTGCAGGCGAAGACCTGCGTTACCTCTGCTTCTGGGGCCACCAGCCGCCGCGCAGCGGCGTGTCCGCCTCCTGTTTCAGCCAGTGGTATGACGCCGGCTTCGATATCGACGGCGTGCACTACCGCACTGCCGAACACTACATGATGGCCGGCAAGGCGCGCCTGTTCGGTGCCACCGACCTGCTCGACAAGATCATCGCCAGTGCCACGCCGGACAAGGCCAAGGCGCTCGGTCGCAAGATCGAAGGCTTCGACGAAGCGCGCTGGACGCAGGCCCGCTACGACCTGGTCGTGGAGGGCAACACGGCCAAGTTCGCGCAGAACCCGGAACTGGGCGCGTTCCTGCGTTCCACCGCAGGCCAGGTGCTGGTCGAAGCCAGTCCGGTGGATTTCATCTGGGGCATCGGCCTGGCCAAGGACCACGCCGATGCGCACAACCCGGCGCAGTGGCGTGGGCTGAACCTGCTGGGGTTCGCGCTGATGGACGTGCGCGCGGCGATGTAGCGCTTATCCACGCATGGCGTGGATCTACCTTGGTTGTGGCGTGGATCTACCTTGGTCAACGAGAAAGGCCGGCTTGCGCCGGCCTTTCCCTTTCCTGCTTCGCGGGGCTGCTTACAGCGCCTTGGCAGCGGCCACCACGTGGTCGGTGGTGATGCCGAAGTGCTTGTACAGCTTGTCCGCCGGTGCCGAGGCACCGAAGGTGTCGATACCGATCACGGCGCCATCCAGGCCGACGAACTGGCGCCAGAAACCGGTGACGCCGGCTTCGATCGCCACGCGCTTGCGCACGGCGTTGGGCAGCACCGATTCACGGTAGGCCGCATCCTGGCGCAGGAACACGTCCGTGGACGGGATGGAGACCACGCGGGTCTTCAGGCCGGCGGCGTCCAGCTGGGCCTTGGCTTCGGTGGCCAGCGAGACTTCCGAACCGGTGGCGATCAGGATCACGTCCGGGGTGCCAGCGGCATCGGCCAGCACGTAGCCACCGCGCTCGATCTGCGCGATCTGCTCGGCGCTGCGCGGCTGGTGCGGCAGGTTCTGGCGGCTGAACACCAGGCAGCTCGGGCCGTCCTGGCGGGTGATCGCAGCCTTCCAGCTCACCGCCGACTCGACGGCATCGCACGGGCGCCACACATCGTTGTTCGGGATGTAGCGCAGCGAGGCCAGGTGTTCCACCGGCTGGTGGGTCGGGCCGTCTTCGCCCAGGCCGATCGAGTCGTGGGTGTAGACGTGGATGGCGTGGGCCGGGATCAGCGCGCTCATGCGCACGCCGTTGCGGGCGTAATCGCTGAACACCAGGAAGGTGGCGTCGAACGGAATGAAGCCACCGTGCAGGGCCAGGCCGTTGGCAATGGCGGTCATGCCGAACTCGCGCACGCCGTAGTACACGTAGTTGGCGTTGGCGTCATCGCTGGCGACCGACTTGCTGCCCTTCCACAGGGTCAGGTTCGAATGCGCCAGGTCAGCCGAGCCGCCGACGATTTCCGGCAGCAGCGGCGCGAAGGCTTCGATGGCCTGCTGCGAGGCCTTGCGCGAAGCGATCGTCGGGCCTTCAGCGGCCACCTTGGCGATGTAGGCATCGGCCTGGGCGACGAAGTCAGCCGGCAGTTCGCCATGCGAACGACGGGTCAGCTCGGCGGCTTCGGCCGGGAACTGCGCGGCGTACTTGTCGAACTGCTGCTCCCACTCGGCCTGGCGCAGGGTGCCGGTACCGCCGGCACGCCAGCCGGCGTAGATCTCTTCCGGAATCTCGAACGGGCCGTAGTTCCAGTCCAGCGCCTTGCGGGTCGCGGCCAGTTCGTCCTTGCCCAGCGCGGCGCCGTGGCTCGATTCCTTGCCGGCCTTGTTCGGCGAACCGAAGCCGATGATGGTGCGGCAGCAGATCAGGGTCGGCTTGTCGCTCTGCGACAGCGCGGCCTCGATGCCGGCCTTGATGCTTTCCGGGTCGTGGCCATCGACATCGCGCACCACGTTCCAGCCGTAGGCTTCGAAACGCTCGGGGGTGTTGTCGGTGAACCAGCCCTCGACGTTGCCGTCGATGGAGATGTGGTTGTTGTCCCAGAAGCAGACCAGCTTGTGCAGGCCCCAGGTGCCGGCCAGCGAAGCGGCTTCATGCGACACGCCTTCCATCAGGCAGCCATCGCCCATGAACACCCAGGTGCGGTGGTCGACGATTTCCAGCTCCGGGCGGTTGAAGCGCTGTGCCAGCAGCTTCTCGGCCAAGGCGAAGCCCACGGCGTTGGCGAAACCCTGGCCCAGCGGGCCGGTGGTGGTTTCCACGCCCGGGGTCTCGTGGCGTTCCGGGTGGCCGGCGGTGTGGCTGCCCAGCTGGCGGAACTGCTTGAGCTGCTCGATCGGCAGGTCGTAGCCGCTCAGGTGCAGCAGCGCGTACTGCAGCATCGAGCCGTGGCCGTTGGACAGCACGAAGCGGTCACGGTTGAACCACTGCGGGTTGTTCGGGTTGTGCCGGAGATAGTCGTTCCAGAGCACTTCGGCGATATCGGCCATGCCCATGGGCATGCCGGGATGGCCGGAATTTGCGGTTTCAACCGCATCAGCGGCAAGGAAGCGGATGGCGTTGGCCAACTGGCGACGGGTAGGCTGCGTCATGGTTCTGTCGGAATCGGGAGGCGGCCGCGGACGTGCGGGCGGCCTATTGTCGCAGTTTGAGCGTCGCGGCGCTTGCGCCGGCCATGGCGTCTTTCCAGCCGAACGGGCCACATCCAGCGGAAATGAAGACGCCCCGCGGTGCGGGGCGTCCTTGGCATCGGTCAGGGGCGGTTTACTTGGCGGCCGGTGCAACTGATTCAATCACGCCGCACATCGACTTCTGCTGGAAGTCCTCGCCCGTGGCGTAGGCCGGCGGAGTCATCTTGGTGACGGTGATCTTGGAGCCCTTGCCGTCCGCCTCGACCAGCACGTTCCACGGCAGGGTGATCTGGCCGCCGTTGAGCTGGCCGATCTGCTCGAAGGTCAGCATGCCCAGGTCCTTGTCGATGCTGGCCACCTTCAGGCCGGCCTTCACGCCTTCGATCTGGATGCGCTTCAGGGCATCGGCCGGGGCCACCCCGGGCACCACGTCCCAGGTGGTAAAGGTACGGCCGGCAAAGAAGCTGCCGCTCTTGGAGTAATTGGTCAGACAGGCCTTTTCGGCGCTGGCGTCGAACGCCACCAGGGCCAGCACGGCCGTCAAAACGTACGAAATCCTCATTTCATCTCCCATTCGCACGGCGCCAATCCCGGCGCCTTCCATGCGCCGGTCAGTATCCCCACCCTCGGGCCGGGGTTCAATCGCGCGGTGCGACCCCGTCCTGGGGATCCGGGGCCTCGCCCTTGGCCACCAGGGTGGTCAGGGCCAGGTCGCCGGTCACGTTCAGCGCGGTACGGCACATATCCAGGAAGTGGTTGACGCCCAGGATCAGGCCGATGCCCAGCGGGTTCACCCCCACCATGGCGCAGATCATCGCCACCACCGGCAGCGAGCCGGACGGCACACCCGCGGTACCGATGCCGCCCAGGATGCAGACCGCCATCACCATCACCTGCTGGCCGATGGACAGGTCCACGCCGAAGAACTGGGCCAGGAAGATGACCGTCACGCCCTCGAACAGCGCGGTGCCGTTCTGGTTGGCGGTGGCGCCCACGGTCAGCACGAAGCGCGAGACGCGCTGCGGCAGGCCCATCTGGTCGGCCACGCGCAGCGCGGTCGGCAGGGTGGCGTTGCTGGAGGCGGTGGAGAAGGCCATCACCGTCGCTTCCTGGGTATCGCGGAAGAACGACAGCGGCGAACGGCCCGACAGCCACACGGACACGCCGTAGGTCACGAACATGTGCAGGGCCAGCGCCAGCACCACCACGCCCACGTAGGCACCGAGGCGGAGGATCAGCTCGAAGCCGAACAGCGCAGCCAGGTTGAACATGAAGCAGGCCACCGCGTACGGGGCCAGGCGGATGACCAGGTTGATCAGGGTCATCGAGATTTCGAACACGCCTTCAATGGCGCGACGCAGCGGGGCGACCTTCTCTTCGTCGGTCAGCACCATGCCGATGCCGAACATCAGCGCGAAGAACATCAGTGACAGGATGGCACCGTTGTCCGATGCGGCCTGCAGCACGTTGCTCGGCACGATCGACAGCAGCATGTCCATGCCCTTGGGCGTGCCATGGATGCCGGCCACGATCTCCTTGCTGCGCTCGGCGTTCTCCGACAGCATCAGCGCCGCCGTCTGCGGGTCGACGCCAGCGCCCGGCTTGAGCACGTTGACCAGCACCAGGCCGATGCCCACGGCAATGCCGGACAACAGAATGGTGTAGGCCAGGGTCTTCCAGCCGATGCGGCCGAGGGCGCGGATGTCGCCCATCTCGGAAACGCCCATGATCAGCGCCGAGAAGATCAGCGGCACGATCAGCATGAAGATCAGGTTGAGGAACAGACCCGATGCCGGCGTGGTGATGTAGTCCATGACCCACTTGGCACCGGTTTGCAGACCATCGACGCTGCCGCCCAGGGCATGCACGGTAAGTCCCAGGACCAGGCCGATCGCAAAGCCGATGCCCATCTTCCAGTGCAGGGGCAACTTCTTCTTGTCGGCAGCAGCTGCTGTCATACGCGGCATTCCTCGAAAAATGAATCTACTCTAACAAAGCGCGCAAGCCGCGCCGGTTCAGGCTCGCTGCGTGGGGTACAGCGGCGCCAGCCCAGTGTCGACGGCTTTCTGCGGCGCCGACCAGTGCGGTCCGTCACGGAAGCACTCGCGCAGGCGCGCACGCAGCACCGAGGCCTCGCCCTGCCCACCCCAGCGCACGGCCTGCAGGTCCAGCAGCACCTGGCGCTGGGCCGGATCAGCCAGGCGCTCGATCACCTGCTCCAGGCGTTCCACCCCGGCCATCGCACACAACTGCGCCTGCACCTGGTCGAATCCCTCGCCATCGAGTGCGCGGCGCAGCTCGGCCACGCTGCCACGCGATGCCCCGCTGTGGCTGGTGCCTGCGGTGATCGGTGCGCCGGCAGACGGTGCGCGACGGCCACGGCGCCAGCCCCAGGCCAGGGTCAGCAGCCACAGCACGGCCAGGCCAATGGCAGCCGCGATCCAGGGCCACGGGCGCGCAACGGCCGTGCCGAGCGCCACTGCGGTCGGTGCAGCCGGCTGCGCGTCGTCGCCGGGCAGCGCGGCCTGGGTATCGAGGGGCTGGGCCGCCGGGGTGCCACTGCGTCCGGCGGCCACCGTCAGGGTCAGGTCCGGCAGCGTGGCCTGCTCGGCACTGCCGCTGTCCACGTTCCACCAGGTCACCTTTGGCCCCGGCACCACCAGCGTGCCGGCCTGGCGCGGCACGATCGAGTAGCGCCGGGTGATCTTCAGGCGCGGCGTGCTGCCGCTGAAGGTCTCATCGTACTGGGCCGGTTCGGCAAAGACCTGCCCGGCATCGCCCACGTCGGGCACCGGCAGATCGGTGAACTGGGCGCGGGTCGCACCGTTGGCCACGGCCTCGACTACCACGGTGGCCGCTTCGCCGGCACGCGCACTGTCCGGCGCCGTGGTGTAGCGCAGCTGCAGGCCGTGCAGCGGCAACCAGGGCTGCGGTGCCTGCGCCGGCTGCGCGCGCACCTGCAGGGTGCGCTCGGGGGCGACGGCATTCATGCGCCCGTCGCCACCCGCGCCGAAGAAATCATCGAAAAAGCCACCGGCCGTGCGCCCGTTGAAGCGCGCACCGGGCAGCCGCAACGGCCCGCTGCGTTCGGGAATCAGCAGGAAGCGCCGCTCCACCACGTTGTAGCGGCGGCCGTTGACCTGGCGCACGTCGGTGCGGTCCTCGCCCACCCGCTGCAGCGAAGCCCCCTCCGGCGTATCCAGCACCAGCTCGCCCGAGGCCAGCTGCGAGGCGAAGTACAGGCGCACCACCACGCCCACGCTCTGCTGCACGTAAGGCTGCGCGTCGTCTACTTCAGTCTCGACGAAGGCGGCGGCATTGCTCTGTGAGGTGGCCACCGTGCCGGTGCCCACCTGCAGCTGCAGCGGTTCGGTGCGCTGGCTGCCGACCTGCAGCGAGGGCACCAGCAGGGTGCCGCTGCGCCGTGGGGTCAGCGTTATCGAGTACACGTTGCGCTGCTGCATGCTGCCGTTGCTCCACTGCACCTGGCGGTTGCTGCCCTGCGCGCCGAGCACGAAGTCTGCATTCAACGGCGTAAAGTCCGGACTGCCCTGGTCGGTTTCCACCTGCAGGATGACCGGCTCACCGAGGGTGGTGCTGGTCGGGTCGAGCCACGCGCGCGTCTGCGCCAGCGCGGCCGACGGCAGCCACACCAGCAGCATCGCCAGCAGCACCGTCACCTGGAATGTCCTGCGCGGCACGCCGATCATCGCCCTTCCCTCTTTCTGCGTTCGTTTTCCAGCTGGAACTTGGTCCGCAGCAGCGAGCCCGGGTCATCGGGCACGCGACGCATCCACGCCTCCACGGCCTGCTGTTCCTCGCGCTGCTGCGGCGTGCGGCCGTCGCCGCGCGTGGCCGGCTTGCCCTGCTCGCCGGGCCTGGACTGCTGCATGGCCTGCTGCATGGCCTGCTGCATGCGCTGGCGCTGCTCGGCGTCGGCCTGCGCCTGGGCCTTCGCATCGGCGGCCTGCGGACCGGCATTCTGGCCGTCTTTGTTTTCGCCGGACTTGTCCTGCTGCGGCGGCTGTTGATCCTGCTGGCCCTGCTTTGGATCCTGCTTGCCCTGCTTGCCCTGCTGGCCCTGCTGGCCCTGTTGACCTGGCTGCTGCCCCTGCTTCGGCTGCTGCGGCGGCTGGCCCTGCCCCTTGTCCTGGTTGGAGCGGTTGTTCTGGTCCTTGTTGGACGGCGGCTTGCGCTTGCGCGCGGCATCGACCACCGCGCGGTTGGCCACTGCATCGGCCATGCCCGGATGCTTGGCCAGCGCGCGGTCGTAGGCGGCGATGGCACCGTCGTAGTCGCCCTGCCGCGCCAGCGCGTTGCCGAGGTTGTACAGGCCGGCATCACTGTCGATTCCCTCGAAGCGTGCGCGCGCGGTGTCGAAATCACCGTTGCGGTAGGCCTGCACGCCTTCGGCAATGCGTTCGTGCTCGCGCTGGTCGGCGCGCTGCCAGAGCGTGCCGGTGTCCTTCGTCGGCGCACTGCGTGGCTGCGCGTGCAGGTTGCCGGCCAACGGCAGCAGGCCCACCGCCAGCACCGCGGCAAGCACCGCGCGGCGGCGGAACGCCAGCAGGGCCAGCAGCATCAGCGGCGGCAGCAGCCAGTAGCCTTCATCCTGCCATTGACTGCCCTGCCCCGGGCCCTGCCGCGCGGCGCCATCGCTGGCGTCCAGCACATCCAGTGCACGCAGGTCGCGGTCATCGGCGGCGATGCGCGCGTACTGGCCGCCACCGGCGGTGGCCACCGTACGCAGGCTGCCTTCATCCAGCGCGGCCTGGGCGATCTGCCCGCTGCCATCGCGGTAAGCCGCACCGGTGGGCGTGCCCAGGCCCAGCACCGACACCTGCAGGCCGAGACTGCGTGCCTGCGTCGCGGCGAGCGCAGCGGCGGCATCGGCCTGGTCGCTGATCAGCAGGATGCGCCCACGCACCGTGCCGGTCTGGCGCAGCAGCTGGGTCGCCCAGTCGATGGCGCGGTCGGCATGCTGCCCATCGCGCGGCATCACCTCCGGCGACAGCGCATCCAGGTACAGCGCGACGTTGGCGGTGTCATCGGTCAACGGTGCGACGGTGTAGGCATCATCGGCATACACCACCAGACCCACCTGGCCGCCCTGCCGCGCACGCAGCAGCGCGCCGATCTTGGCCCGCGCCTGCAGCAGCCGCGACGGCGGCAGGTCGGTGGCGGTGATGCGGCTGGACAGATCCAGCACCACCACCAGCGGCGTGCCGGCCTGGTACATCGGTTGCGCCTGCTGCCGCCAGCTCGGGCCGCCCAGCGCCAGGACGGCCAGCGTCCAGCCCAGCAGGATGGCCCAGGGCAGACGCACACGGCGGCGCCCACCCGCGGCCAGCAGGTGCGACAGCAGATGCGCGTCAACCGCTTGCCGCCACGCATCACTGCGACGTTGCCGGTACAGCGTGGCGGCGATGATCAGCGGCAGCGCGAGCAGCGCCCACAGCCACTCGGGCCGCAGGAAATGCAGTGCGTTCCAATCGGGAAGCGCCGCCTGGAATGTCTGCAGGAACGTGGCGATCATCGGCGGCGCTCCGGCCACATCCATGCCAATGCGCCCAGCAACAGCGCCAGGCCCAGCGGCCAGGCATAGCGTTCATTGCGCGGGCGCAGGCTTGGGCCCTTCGCCGCGATCGGTTCCAGCCGGTCCAGCTCGGCGTAGATGCCGGCCAGCTCGTCGGTATCGCGGGCGCGGAAGAAACGGCCGCCGGTCATTTCGGCGATCTTTCGCAGGGTGGCTTCATCCACCGGGTCGCGGTCACTGGCGATGGGGATGCCGAACAGACGCATGCTGCCATCGCTGCCAAAGGCGACGGTGTGCACGCGCACCCCTTCGGCACGCGCAAGCTGGGCCGCGCGCAGCGGCTCCAGCACACCGGCATTGCTGACGCCGTCGGTCAGCAGGATCAGTACGCGCTGCCCTTCCGGCTGGCTGCGCAGGCGCTTGACCGCCAGCGCGATGGCATCGCCGATGGCGGTCTCGCGCCCGGCCAGGCCGACCACGCTGTCGCGCAACTGGTCGCGCACGCTGGCCAGGTCGGCGGTGATCGGGGTGAGCGTGTAGGCACGGTCGCCGAACACCAGCAGGCCGACACGGTCACCGGCGCGGCGGTCGAGGAAGTCGGCCAGCACCGCCTTGGCCGCGGTCAACCGTTCCACCGCCTGTGAACCAAGCACCATGTCCGGCTCGCTCATGCTGCCGGACACGTCCATCGCGAGCATCATCTGCCGGCCTTCCTGCGGCGGCGTGATCGCTTCGCCCAGCTGCTGCGGCCGCGCCATCGCCACGCACAGCGCGGCCCAGGCCAGCCACAGGATGATCGTGCGCAGCCAGGCCGCATCGACCCGCCCGCCGCCGGCCAGCGCCTGCAACTCGCCTGGCGAGTACGGCACGCGCAGGGCGGCACCGGGCTCGGCACGGCGTTTCCACAGCTGCATCAGCAGCGGCACCGGCAGCGCCAGCAGGGCCAACGGCCAGGCCAGCTGCAGGTCCGGCCAGGGCCAGTAACTTGCCAGCAGGCTCATCGGCGACGCTCCTGCAGCAGCTGCAGGTAACGTTCGCGTGCCCAGCGGCGGACCTCGGCCACCTCATCCGACGGCACCTGCGGCCGGTAGGCACCTTCGGCCAGCAGGCGTCGCTGCGGCTCGCCCAGGTCGTCCTTCGGGTCGATCCGCTGCCACCAGGCCTGGTCATGCAGCGCTTCGCTGCCCGGCTGGGCCAGGCGCGCGGCGCGACGCAGCAGGCCGGCGATGGCGGCCAGTTCGGCCGCTGCGGTGGGCGCCGCCTGCAGTTCCTGGTCGAACTGCTGCAACCAGCGTTGGCGTCGACGGCGACGACGCTCGCGGATGAAGAGCACGATGCCCAGCACCAGCAGCACGGCGCCGATCAGCATCAGCCAGCCCGGCGCCGGTGGCCACCACGAGGGTGACGGCGGCAGTGCGACGTCGCGCAGTGGCAGGGCCGCGCTCACGCCGGCACCTCGGTCGGTGCAGGTGCCAGCCAGGCGTCGCTGGGGGCATCGGTGGAGAGGATCTGCACATCCACCCGGCGTGCAGCCAGCTGCTTTCGCATGGCCTGCAGCGGTTCAACGAAGTGGGCGCGCCAGTGGTCCTGGACCTCGCTGCGGCGCAGGTCCAGGCCGATGCGCTGCTGCGCGGCCAGGAACTGCAGCGGTGCCGAAGGCGGCTGCATTTCCAGCGGATCGACCAGCAGCAACAGGCTCAGGTCGTGGTGCTGGGCCAGTGCACTCCAGCGTGCCGGTGCGATGCGCAGGGCCTGCTGGGGATCGGCCAGCACCAGCATGCGCGCGCCGGGACGCAGCACGCGGCCGGCGTGGTCCAGTGCGCGCTCCAGGCCGAGGTCATCGGCGGGCGGTTGCGCGTACCAGCGGGTCAGTGCATCGAGCACGCGCAGCACGCCACGCGGGCCGCCAGCCGGAGCGATCGGGGGTTCACGGTCGCTGCCGCGCAGCGCGCCAATGCGGTCGCCGCGACGCTGCGCGGACCACGCAGCCACAGCTCCGGCGCGCGCGGCCTGCACCGATTTGAAGCGCACGCGCGTACCGAAGTACAGCGCCGGCGAGGTGTCGGCCACGATCAGGCTGACCCGCTCGCGCTCGGCCTGGAACAGCTTGGTATGGGCGCGACCAGTGCGCGCGGTCACCCGCCAGTCGATGTGTCGCGCGTCATCGCCGGGTACGTATTCGCGCGACTCGGCATATTCCATGCCGCGTCCGCGCAGCGGTGACGGTGCCTGGCCGGCATTGCCCACGCGCCCACGGCGCGGCGGCGGCGGTCG
>DOKO01000180.1 GCA_003510825.1 Stenotrophomonas sp. | reverse complement strand
TTCCGCGATCTGTCGGAACCTACAGCTGTTGGTGGGTGCCGACCGTTGGTCGGCACGGAGCGAAGCGACCGGCTGTTGCTTTTGATCTTCTTTTTTCTTTTCCGTGGCTGACCGCACACGGGAATTGTCAGGGGTCGGGCGGGTAGGTTGCGCAAGACCGTTGGCGCCATGGATGGCGCCATCGAGCCCCCAAGGATGGGTTTACGGCGTGTCCTGCGCGGCCTACCCGCCCGGCCCACGCGCATGACCCGCATTCGGCGACCAACCGCCAGCCACGAGGGGCTCCGCCGTTGGCCGGAAACAACCCCTCAGTCGTCCGCGGAAACCGTCCGCCCCGACGCCCACTCGCGCAATGCCGCCACCTGCTCGGCCATCAACACCGACAACGGCCGCGTCGCGCGGATCTCGGTCATCAGCAGCTCGGTATCCAGCGGCCGCCCCTCGGCATGCGCCGAATACAACCCCGCCACGATCGCCTGCTCGATCTCCGCGCCGGAGAAACCGTTCGCCGCCGCTGCCAGCGCCGGCAACGCGAAATCATCCGCGTTGAGCTGGCGCCGGCCCAGGTGCAGCCGCAGCAGCTCCACCCGCACGTCCGGCGGCGGCAGGTCGACGAAGAAGATCTCGTCGAAGCGCCCCTTGCGCAGCAGTTCGGCCGGCAGCTCGTGCACCTGGTTGGCGGTGGCCACGATGAACACCGGCGCCTTGCGCTCGGCCATCCAGGTCAGCAGGTGGCCCAGCACGCGGCGCGATACGCCGCCGTCGTCGCCACCGCTGGCCAGGCCCTTCTCGATCTCGTCCATCCACAGCACGCACGGGGCCAGCTGCTCGGCCGAGGCCAGGGCCTGGCGCAGGTTGGCTTCGGTCTCGCCGTGGTACTTGTTGTACAGCGCGCCCACGTCCAGGCGCAGCAGCGGCACGCCGAAGCCGGCGGCGGTGGCCTTGGCCAGCATCGACTTGCCGCAGCCCTGTACGCCCAGCAGCAGCATGCCGCGCGGCGGGTCCAGGCCGGCCGGCGCCGAGCCGGCGATGAAGGCGACCCGGCGCTGGTTGATCCAGCGCTTCAGCCGGTTGGCACCGGCCACGTCGCCGAAGCGCGCGCTGTCATGTTCGAAGAACAGGTGGCCGCTGCGGTTGAGCAGCTGGAACTTCAGCCGCGCCAGCTGCGGCAGGTCGTCGTCGCGCAGCGCGCCGTCGGCATAGATCAGCTGGCGGGCAATGCGCCGGGCATCGACCAGGCTCAGCCCCTGCAGGTTCTTCAGGATCTTCTTGACCGCTTCGCTGTCCACTTCCACCCGGCGGCCGCCATGCTCGCGGGCATAGGCGTCGGCCTCCTCGCGCAGCATCTTCAGCAGGGCGTTGGCATCGGGCAGGCGCGGGTTGAAGCGCACCGCCAGCGCTTCCAGTTCGGCCGGCAGCTCGACCTTGGCGCCGATCAGCACCAGCACGTGCGGCTGGCTGTGGCGGCGCTGGATCAGGTCGCGCAGCGCACGCTGGTGGCTGGCGTAGCCGAGGTAGGGGTGGAAATCGAGCAGCAGGTAGATGCCGCGCTGTTCGGCCTGGCGGATCATCTGCAGGGCGGCACTGGCGTCGGGCGGGCCGATCGCATCGTCCTCGCGCTCCAGGTCGATGCGGCGCAGGCCCTCGGTGATCGACCAGCGGTGCAGGGCGCGCCAGACATGCATCAGCGTCTGCCGGAACAGTTCGACGATGCGACCCTCGTCCTGGGTCTCGATGACGATCAGGGGGGTGTTGGCGCGGATCAACGCGCTCAGGTCCTGCAGTTCGCTCATGCCGGTTCGATCCTTCGGGAGCGCAACGATAGCAAAGCCGATGCGGATTGATTCAGGCCGTCTCTACCTAACGTCACCATCGCCGGTGTACGCTCGGGGCACGTACCCGGAAGCGAGGCTGGCATGAAGACGATCCTGGTGGCCGGTTCCAAGGGCGGGGTGGGCAAGACCACCGTCGCCACCCACCTGGCCGCATACGCGGCATTGCAGGGCAAGGCCACGGTGATCGCCGACGCCGACCCGCAGGGCTCCAGCACCCGCTGGGCGCAGCGCCGGGCCGGGCTGGACAGCGCGGTCCTGCCCATCGACGTGTACCGCAAGAAGCAATGGGCGCAGAAGCTGCCCGACGGGACCGATACCGTCATCATCGATGCACCGGCCGGCGCGCTGGCCGACGATATCCCCCATTTCCTCGACGCCGCCGATGCCGTGGTGGTGCCGGTGCTGCCCTCGGCGCTGGACATCGAAGCCATCGTCGGCTTCCTCAACAGCCTGGCGCAAAACCCGCGCGTGCACAGCCGCAAGCTGCCGGTGGGCCTGGTCCTCAACCGCACCAAGCCGTGGACCCAGACCTCGCAACAGGCCCTGCAGATGCTGGGCGAATGGCCGTACCCGGTGGTCGCCCAGCTGCGCGACAGCCAGAGCTACGTGGTGATGACCGGCCTTGGCCGCAGCCTGTTCGATTACCGCTCGGCCCAGGTGCGCGAGCACCAGGCCGACTGGGAGCCGCTGCTGGCCTGGTTGAAGCTGTGACGCGTACGTCACCCTTTGTGCTGCACCCTCACTTTCATGGAACCTCGCGATGCGTGAACTGATCCTGCTGCGCCATGCCCATGCCGAACCGGCCACCCCCGGCCAGGCCGACCTTGATCGGCCGTTGTCGCCGGTGGGTCTTGCCGAAGCCGAGGCTGCCGGCAAGTGGATGAAGGAAAACAACCTGCTGCCGGACTGCGTGCTGTGCTCGCCGTCGCGGCGTACCCGCGAGACCCTGGAAGCGGTGCTGGCGGCCATCGGCTACGTCGAGAAGCGCCTGGAAGACCGCATCTACGAAGCCACCCCCGGCACCCTGGCGGCACTGGTGGATGAGCGCCGGGACCTGGACCGGGTGCTGATCGTCGGCCACAACCCCGGCCTGGAACGGCTGGTGGCGCTGATGACCGAAGGCACCAGCAGCGACTACCGGGGCATGCCGCCGGCGGCCGTAGCCGTGCTCGGGTTCCCGCGCGAGGCGGCGATCGAGCCGGGCGTGGCCAGCCTGAACGCCTTCTGGTGGCCGTGAGTCGATGATCCTGGCACGGCCCGGCCGCTGCCTGCTGCCGGTGCTGCTGGTCTGCAGCCCGGCCTGGGCTGCCCCTCCACCCCCCACGCCGCTGCCGCCGGTGGCGGCGCTGGCGTCGGCCGAGTCGTCGCGTGTGCTGTACATGGACCTGCAGCGCTCGCGGATCGGCTTCGAGGTGCGCACCCGCTTCGGCCAGCGCATCGAAGGGCTGTTCCCGCACTTCGAGGGACGCGTCGAAGTACTGTCCGACGGCCGCCACCAGGTGCACCTGAAGATGTTCACCCGCTCGGTGGAGATCCCGGGCAAGGACCGCTACACCGGCTGGATGCGCGGGCCGGAGTTCTTCGATGCCGGGCGTTACCCGTCGGTCGAATTCGATTCGCTGCCCTACTGGCCGGACACCGTCGGCAACGGCGGCGATATCCAGGGCCGGCTCACCCTGCGCGGGGTCAGCCACCCGGAAACCCTACGGGTGGAGAAGGCGGAATGTTCCCGACCCGGCTATGATTGCGATGTCGTCAGCCGCGGTACCGTGCAACGAGGCCGGTACGGCATGGACAGCTGGCAGCTTGCCTTGAGTGACCGAGTGACCTTCGTATTGCGAGCCCGCCTGAGCGAGGCGCCGAAACCGTGAATCTCCTGCTGCGTGTACTGGCGCTGGCAACCGTGTTGCTGGGCAGCGGCTGCGCGTCGCTGTCCAACGCCGAGCGCGACCGTGCCCAGGCCATCGCCGTGCAGGCCCGTTCGACCCAGGTCGACTGCCAGCGTGCCGATCGCTGCGCGCTGGATTCGCCGTTGCGATCCCTGGCCGGTCGCGCATTCAGCGAATCGACCGAAGCGCAGCCGCTGCACTACGCCACCCTGCTCGATGAAGGCGAGGGCGCCCTGGTCGCCCGCCTGAACCTGCTGCGCAGTGCCACCCGCAGCATCGACCTGCAGACCTACATCTTCGACAAGGACGACAGCGCCCGGCTGGTCATCGACGAGCTGCTGGCCGCCTCGCGCCGCGGGGTGAAGGTGCGGGTGCTGATCGACCAGCTCTCGGCGATCTCCGACCTGGAGATCCTCGGCGCCCTGTCCGGCGCCCACCAGAACTTCCAGCTGCGGGTCTACAACCCGACCTTCGGCAAGGCCCGCCTGAACTACTTCGACTATGCCGGCAGCGTGCTGTGCTGCTTCCGCCGCTTCAACCAGCGCATGCACAACAAGCTGCTGGTCATCGACGATGCGATCGGCGTGGTCGGCGGCCGCAACTACCAGGACGACTATTACGACTGGGACCGCGAGTACAACTTCCGCGACCGCGACGTACTGATCGCCGGGCCGGAAGCGCGGGCGATGGCCGCCAACTTCGATGCGTTCTGGCGCGCGCCGCGCAGCGTGCCCGCCGAACGGCTGAACGATGTCGGCCGGACCCTGCTCAACGCCGGCGTGCCGGCCATGCCGCCGGCGCAGTTCCGCCGCCCCGAGCGGGTGGAACGGGTCAGCGAGGAAGCCAACGACACCGACTTCATCACCCGCTCGTTCGTCGACACCGCGCTGCCGGTGCACTCGGTGCGCTACGTCGCCGACCTGCCGCGCAAGCACCGCCGCGAACGCGCCAGTGCGCCGCTGGCCGGCCAGCACGTCACCGAGCCGCAGCTGGACGCCCTCATTTCCGGCGCGCAGAAGGAAGTGATCCTGCAGACGCCCTACCTGGTGCTGTCCAAGCCGGCGCAGAAGCTGTTCCGCGAGCTGCGCAAGCGGCCCGAACCGCCGCGCGTGGTGGTGTCCAGCAACAGCCTGGCGGCCACCGACAACCCGATCGTGTATGCGCTGTCGTACAAGTACAAGCGGCGCAACATGCGCGAACTGGGCTTCAACATCTTCGAATACAAGCCGTTCCCGCTGGATGCCCCGGTCGACTACCGCAACCTGCTGCCCGACCCGCTGGGCAGTGGCGGCAGCACCGTGGGCGAGTCGACCGAGCGCAATCCGCTGATCGGCGGCAGCGCGCCCGGCAGCAATGCAGGCGGTGGCAACGACGATGCACCGCCAACGCCGGCCACCGCGGACAGCGACGGGCAGGGCACCCGCCCGGCGGTGGAGCATCCGCGCCTGGGCAGCGCCTACGAGAACAGCCGGGCGCGCCGTCGTGCCGCCGGCAGTGAAGTGGAAACGCGCCTGCTGCGTACCGAAACGCGGCCCTCGTTCCTGGGCAGCAAGGCGGTCAACAAGCCGCTGCCGGTCACCCGCAAGGGCGCGCGCATGGGCCTGCATGCGAAGTCGCTGGTGGTCGATCGCCGCATCGGCGTGGTCGGCACCCACAACTTCGATCCGCGCAGCGAGAACTACAACACCGAAGGCGCGGTCATCATCGACGACCCGGTGTTCGCCGAGCAGCTGGCGCAGAGCATCCTGCGCGACACCCACCCACAGAATTCCTGGACGGTGGCGCCGCGCGCCAAGCCGCCGGTGCTGTCGGGGCTGAACTACAGCGTGGGCAAGGCGTCCGAAGCACTGCCCATCCTCGATTTCTGGCCGTGGCGCTACGCCACCGACTACGAGTTCCAGCCCGGCGTGGACTGCCCGCAGCCGCTGCCGCGGCAGAGCCCGGATTTCCATCGCTGCTACGTGCCCGTCGGTGACTTCCCCGAAGTAAACGTCGGCCCGAAATGGCTGCTGGTGCGCATGCTGACCGCATTCGGTGCCGGCCTCGTCCCCATTCTCTGAAGGTGCTTGCATGACCCAGGTGTTCCGCGACGCTGTTTCCATCGACCAGCTCAATGCGCTCAGCCGTGGCACGGCCATCGATACCCTGGGCATCGCCTTCACCGCCGCCGGTGATGACTGGCTGCAGGCCACCATGCCGGTCGACGAACGCACCCGCCAGCCGTACGGCATCCTGCACGGCGGCGCCTCGGTGGTGCTGGCCGAAACCCTGGGCAGCAGCGCCGGCAATCTCTGCGTGGATACCGGCAAGCAGGTCTGCGTGGGCCTGGAGATCAACGCCAACCACGTGCGCGCCGTGCGCAGCGGCACCGTCACCGGCACCGCGCGTGCGGTGCACGTGGGCCGCAGCACGCAGCTGTGGGAGATCCGCATCGAAGACGAACAGGGCCGGCTGGTGTGCATCTCGCGGCTGACCCTGGCGGTGGTGGCTGCAGGCCACGGCTGAGGCCGATGTCCGGGCTGCCTGCTCCCGCCGCGCTGCCGCTGCGGATCATCGCCAGCGGTGCCTGCCTGCCGCGCCTGCGCGTGCCTTCGCAGCAGTTCGACCAGCGCTGGAACAAGCCGGACGGCTGGGTCGAACGGCACAGCGGCGTGGCCAGCCGCGGCCATGCAGCGGCCGATGAGCGGGCCTCGTGGATGGGTGCGCAGGCCGCACGCCAGGCCCTGCAGCAGGCGGGCCTGGCGATCACCGACATCGACTGCATCATCTCCGCCTGCGGGGTGATGGAGCAGGCCATTCCCTGCCAGGCCGTGCTGGTGCAGCGCGCCCTCGGCCTGGGCGACAGTGGCGTGCCGTCCTTCGACGTCAACGCCACCTGCCTGGGCTTCGTGGTGGCGCTGGAAATGGCCGGCAGCCTGCTCGCACTGGGCCGCTACCGGCGCGTGCTGATCGTCTGCAGCGACATTCCCAGTGCCGGCCTCGACCCGGATGACCCGCTGACTGCGCCGTTGTTCGGCGATGGTGCAGTGGCGATGCTGGTCGAGCGTGCCGGCGACGGCCAAGCCTCGGCGCTGCTGGCCACCCGCCTGCGCACCTATGGCGACGGTGCCGAACTGTGCCAGGTGCCGACCTGCGGCACCGGCATGCGCCTGTTCGACGATGTGGATGCCTACCGCGCAGCCCATCATTTCCAGATGCAGGGCAAGGCGCTGTACCGCGAAGCCGCGCGGCGCCTGCCCGGCTTCCTGCAGGATCTGCTGGACTGCGCCGGCACCTCGCTGGCCGCGTGCGATGTGATCGTGCCGCACCAGGCCAGCGGGCAGGCGCTGGATCATCTGCAGCGGGTGCTGGGCCTGCCGCCGCAGCGGCTGGTGCGCATCCTGCGCGAGCACGGCAACCAGCTGGCGGCGTCGCTGCCGATGGCCCTGCACCAGGCACTGATCGACGGCCGCCTGCCGCGCGGCGGCCAGGCCCTGCTGATCGGTACCGGCGCCGGCCTGGCGCTGGGCGGCGCGGTGCTGCGCTACTGATGGCCAGGGTCCTGGTCACCGGCGCCAGCGGCTTCATTGGCCAGCATGTCGCACTCGCGCTGGCGGCACAGGGCTGGCAGGTGCGCGGCAGCGGGCGCGATGCGCTTCGGCTGCAGGCGCTGGCCGTGCACGGCATCGAGGTGATTGCTGCCGATCTTGCCGAGGATGCCTTGGCGCCGCTGCTGCAGGGCTGCGATGCGGTGGTGCACTGTGCGGCAATGTCGCAACCCTGGGGAACGGCAGCCGCATTCCAGCGGGCGAACGTGCTGGCCACCACGCGCCTGCTGCAGGCCGCGCAGGCCGCCGGCGTTGCCCGCCTGGTCCACCTGGGTTCGCCCAGCATCTATTTCCGCTTCGCCGACCAGTACGGTCTGGATGAACGCTTCCAGCCGCCACGGCGCTGGATCACCGACTACGCCCGCAGCAAATGGGCATCGGAACTGGCCGTGGCCGCTGCCGCTCGCCAGGGACTGCACACCGTGGTGCTGCGCCCGCGTGCGGTGTTCGGGCCCGGCGACCGCGCGATCCTGCCACGCCTGCTGGCGGTGGCGGCCAGCGGCCGTTTCCCGCTGATCCACGGCGGCCGCGCGCTCATCGATGTCACCCCCATCGACGATGCAGTGCAGGCGGTGAGTCTGGCGCTGCAGGCGGACGCGCGCTGCAGCGGGCGGGCCTACAACATCAGCGCCGGCACCCCGCTGCACGTGCATGCGCTGGTCAACGGCCTGTTCGAAGCGATGGACCTGCAGGTGCGCCTGCGGCCGGTGCCGCGAATGGTGGCGCTGGCCGCGGCCAGTGTGGCCGAATCCGTGGCCAACCTGCGCCCGGGCCGCCCCGAGCCGCGCCTGACCCGCTATGGCGTGGGCGTGCTGGGCTACTCGCAGACCTTGGACATCAGCGCCGCGCGGCGCGACCTCGGCTACGACCCGCGCACCGGCGTGCAGGCCGCGCTGCAGGCCTTCGCCGCGCACTGGAAGCAGCACGCCTGCAAGCAGCACGGGGGCAGCGATGGCACGGCTTGAGTGGGAACTGATCGAGGCCGGCCACTGCGTGCACCCGCAATGTGCCGTGCGCCAGGGAGGCAGCTGGCATCGCTGCGAATTCCCGGCGCTGGTGGCATTGCTGCGGCATCCGCAGCGCGGCCTCATCCTGTTCGACACCGGTTATTCGGACGCCTTCCTGCAGGCCACCGCGCGCTTCCCCGAGCGCCTGTACCGCTGGGTCACGCCGGTGCACCTGGGCCCGGGCCAGAGCGTGCGCGCGCAGCTGCAGCAGCGTGGCATCGGCGCGGCCGACATCGGCCTGGTGGTGCTGTCGCACCTGCACGGTGACCATGTGGGTGGCGTGCTCGATTTCCCCGACGTGCCGCTGCTGTGTTCGCGCGCCGCGTGGCAGGACCAGGCCGCGCGCGGGCGCCTGCGTGCGCTCAGCGTGGGCCTGCTGCCCGCGTTGACCCGCGATGCGGCGCCGCGCATGGGCTGGCTGGAAAGCCTGCCGGAGGTGGACCTGCCGCGTCCCTTCGATGCCTTCGGCCGTGGCCGCGACGTGCTGGGCGACCGCAGCCTGCTGGCGGTGCCGCTGCCCGGCCATGCGGTGGGCCAGCACGGCCTGCTGTTTGAAGGGGCCGATGGCCGCCCGGTGTTCCTGGTGGCCGACGCCGCCTGGTCCAGCGCCGCCATCACCGATGGCGTGCCGCCACCGCGGCTGGTCACCGCACTGCTTGGCCACACCGGCACCTACCGGCAGACCCTGCAGCGGCTGCAGCACACCCAGCGCCAGGTCAGCGACCTGCAGCTGGTACCGGCCCATTGCGGGCAATGGCGCCCCGCCGCGACCCTGTAGCGTCGAGCCATGCTCGACGGCTGTTCGCGGCCAGTCGCCCCCAACAGCCCCGCCAACAGGACACCGTGTTCCCGCCCATGGCCGCGGTCAATAGGACTTATGGCCAGAATCGGCTGGCAGCGGCTGCGGCCCTCCGGTATCGTGCGCGGATGACTTCCCCCACTCCGGCCCCCCGTGGCGGCGTGGCGCGTGTGTGCCGTTACCTGTACCGCGTACCGCTGCTGTTGGTCCACATCCTCGTGTTCCTGCCGTTGATCCTCATCGGCATGCTTCCGCCGTGGGGCGAACTGCGCGTGGGCGATGCCACCTTCGGCGCCAAGGTCGTCAACTGGTGGCAGGGCGGCCTGATGTGGATCTTCGGCTTCCGCCTGGTGCAGATCGGTTCGGCGCTGCCGGGCGCGGTGCTGTTCGTCGCCAACCACGTCAGCTGGGTGGATATCTCCATCCTGCACAGCCAGCGCATGATGGGTTTCGTCGCCAAGCGCGAGATCGCCAGCTGGCCGGTAGTGGGCTGGCTGGCCGCGCGCGGGCAGACCATCTTCCACCAGCGTGGCAACACCGAATCGCTCGGTGGGGTCATGCAGGTGATGGCCGACCGCCTGCGCGATGGCAAGGCGGTGGGCGTGTTCCCGGAAGGGCGTACCCGGGGCGGCCACGAAGTGGGCCCGTTCCATGCCCGCATCTTCCAGGCCGCGGTTGAAACCGGCGTGCCGGTGCAGCCAGTGGCCCTGGTCTACGGCGCCCATGGCGACGCGCAGACCATCGTGGCCTTCGGCCCGGGCGAGAGTTTCTTCGCCAATTTCCTGCGCCTGCTCGGTGAGCCGGCGCGACGTGCGGAAGTGCACTTCCTGGCACCGATCGGTGCACAGGACCTGGAAGGCCGTCGACGCATCGCGGAAACCTCGCGCGCGCGTATCGTGGCGGCGATGAGCGGGCAGTGAGCGTGCGGTGGCACTGATCCCGCCACCCCTGCTGGACGCCGGTACGCCGACGCTGCATGCGGCTGACTACCAGCCGCCGCGCTGGCTGCGCAATCCGCACCTGCAATCCATGCTCAGCTCCAGCCGCATGCGCCTGCAGCGTGGCCTGCTGCTGCTGGCCGCCACCGGTGCGGTCAGCGAAGAACTGATCCTCGACGGTGGCGACGGCGTGCGCCTGCAGGGTTGGCACAGCTACATCGAAGGCCGCGAGCCGAAGGGCATGGCCCTGCTGCTGCATGGCTGGGAAGGCAGCGCCGAATCCAGCTACATGCGCATGGCGGCCGCGCGCATGATCGACCAGGGCTTCGACGTGGTGCGGCTGAACTTCCGCGACCACGGCAATACCCATCACCTCAATCCCGGCATCTTCCACTCCAACCGCATCGACGAAGTGGTGCAGGCGGCCGGTGACATCGCGCGGCGCTGGCCGGACCTGCCGCTGGTGGCTGCCGGTTATTCGCTGGGCGGCAACTTCGTGCTGCGCCTCGCCCTGCGCGCCCCTGCGGCCGGCGTGCCGCTGCAGCGTGTGGCCTCGGTGTGCCCGGTGCTGGATCCGGCGCTGACCATGGACAGCATCCAGAGCGGCCCGGCGATGTACGACTGGTACTTCCGCCGCAAGTGGGCCGGCTCGCTGCGCCGCAAGCGCGACCTGTTCCCGGAACTGAGCGACTGCGACGACCGCGTGCTGAAGCTGGACATCCGCGCGCTGACCACCTGGCTGGTCGAGCGGCATACCGATTTCGGCACGCTGCAGGCCTACTTCGATGGTTACTCGATCGCCGGCGACCGCCTGTCCACCCTGCAGCTGCCGGCCGACATCCTGATGGCCCAGGATGATCCGGTCATTCCCTACGCCACCTTCCGCGACTGGCAGCTGCCGCAGCACGCGCGGCTGGAAACCGCCTGCTGGGGCGGCCACTGCGGGTTCCTGGAAAACTGGCGCGGCGACGGCTTCTCCGAACGCTGGGTGGCCCAGCGCCTGCAGCGGGTGCTGGCGGGCTGAACCGGCACCGGCGCGCAGCCCGCTACAATGCGGGTTTGCCATTGAACCGGACTGCCATGCAAGACCAGATTCTCCAGGCCCTGCGCCAGAACGACACCGCACAGGCCGTGCAGCTGGCACAGGCGTGGGTGCACGATGAACCCGGCCAGGCCCAGGCCCACCGCTGGCTGGCGCTTGCGCTGCAGCAGCAGGGCCAGCCCGAGGCCGCGCAGGAACCCCTGCAGCAGGCGCTGCTGCTGGCCCCGGATGATGCACAGCTGCACCTGCAGCAGGCCGGTCTGCTGCTGGCCCTGCACCAGTTCGAGGGCGCCGACGAAGCGCTGCTGCGCACCACCGACCTCAATCCCAACGCCTTCGAGGCGTACCTGATGCAGGCCCATCTGGCGATCGGCCGCAACGACATCGACACTGCCGCACGCCAGGCCACGCTGGCTGCCAAGCTGCAGCCGGAGCATCCGGAAGTGCTGGCGCTGCAGGGCATGGTGGCCCTGTACCGCGATGACGCCGACCGCGCGCTGCAGCTGCTGTCCGAAGCCGGCCGGCAGATGCCCAACGATCCGCGCGTGCTGTACGCCCTGGGTTCGGCCTACCAGGCCAAGGACATGCTGGCCTTTGCCGAGCAGGCCTTCCGCCGCGTGCTCGACATCAACCCGAAGATGACCAGCCTGCACGGCCTGGTGGTGCAGCTGGCGCTGCGCCAGGGCAACGTCGAGGCCGCCCACCAGCAGCTGCAGCAGGCGCTGCAGGTGCCGGGCCTGGATACGCCGGCGCTGCAGCGCCTCGGTGCCGAGATCGCCTTGCAGGCCGACCAGCCGATGCAGGCGCTGGAGCAGCTGCGGCCGATGCTGAAGGCCAACCCGGGCGACCGCCGCGTGGTCGAGCTGCTGCTGGCCTGCTGGCAGCGCCTGGGCCGCGAGGAAGAAGCCCGCGCCGACCTGGACGAGGTGCTGGCCGAGCAGCCGCAGCTGCCGCATCTGTGGCTGGCACGCCTGGCGCCGGAAGGCTTCGGCAGCCCGGGTGCGATTGCCGTGGCTGATCGCTGGATCGAGGCCATGCCTGACTTCGTCCCGGCCCTGGAAGCCCGCCTGCGCCTGCATGAAGCGGCCGGCGAAGC
>DOKO01000240.1 GCA_003510825.1 Stenotrophomonas sp. | reverse complement strand
CGGCGTGGCCACCGCCGAGCTGTACCCGGACATCCGTCTGGGTGCCTCGCTGGGTGCCGCCGGCCTGCAGGAGGACTTTGGCCAGCCGATGACCCAGCAGTGGTCGATCGGCCCGCTGATCTCGTGGACGCTGCCGTCCTCGGGCACGCATGCCCGCATCCACGCCGCCGAGGCCGGTGCCGATGCCGCGCTGGCCGAGTTCGACCATGTCGTGCTGCAGGCCCTGCGCGAGACTCAGACCGCGCTGGACCGCTACGCGCAGGACCTGCGCCGCCTGAAGTCGCTGCGCGAAGCCCAGCAGCAGGCCGCGCTGGCCGCCGAGCAGAACCGCCGGCTGTACCAGGCCGGGCGCACCCCGTACCTGTCCAGCCTGGATGCCGACCGCAGCCTGGTGACCAGTGATGCCACCCTGGCCGCGGCCGAGGCGCAGGTCTCGCGCGACCAGATCCATCTGTTCCTGGTGCTGGGTGGCGGCTGGCAGACCACGGTCGCCCCCGCCACCGCGCAGGCCACGGCGAAGTAAGCCATGAACGCGCTGACCGACCGCCAGGCGTGGCTGTTCTCGATCAAGACCTACCTGGCCGCAGTGGCCGCGCTGTACATCGCCATGGCCGGCAACCTGTCGCGCCCGTACTGGGCGATGGGCACGGTGTACATCGTCAGCCAGCCGCTGCTGGGCCCGACCCGGGCCAAGGGCGTGTACCGCATCGTCGGCACCCTGGTGGCCGGCCTGGCCACCCTGCTGGTGCTGCCGGCGCTGGTGGAAACGCCGATGGTGCTGAGCGCGGCGATGTCGATCTGGCTGGCGGGCTGCCTGTTCCTGGCCCTGCTCAACCGTGGCCCGCGCGGCTACGCGTTCCTGCTGGCCGGCTACACCACCGCCTTCATCGGCTTCCCGGCGGTGACCTCGCCGGAAACCATCTTCGACACGGTGGTGGCGCGCAGCGAGGAGATCATTCTCGGCACGGTGGTGGCGGTGCTGGCCGCGTCGCTGCTGTTCCCGGCCTCGGTGCAGCCGATGCTGCGCACACGCATCGGCAACTGGATGGAGGATGCCGCGCAGTGGTGCCGGCAGATCCTCGAGCGTGGCCGCGCCCATGCCCCGCGCAACCGGCTGGCTGCCGACCTGGTGCAGTTCGAAGCCCTCATCGAGTTCCTGCGCCGCGATGATCCGCGCCATGCGGGTTCTGCGGTTTCGATGGAACGCCTGCGCGAGCGCATGTTGCTGTTGCTGCCGGTGCTGTCATCGATTGCCGACCGCCTGAGCGCCCTGCGCAGCGAGGGGCAGACGCTGCCCGAGGGCCTGCCGGCGCTGGTCGATGACATCCACGACTGGATCGATACGCCCGCCAGTGCCAGCGACTACGCCCGCCTGCGTGCGCGCATCAGTGCGCTGAAGCCGCAGGTGGACAGCGACCTGCAGCATCTGCAGCTGGCCAGCCTGCTGCTGCGCCTGGAGGAGCTGGTGGACCTGTGGCAGGACTGCCGCACCCTGCAGCACGCGATCGACCACGGCACCGCGCCGCTGGATCGCGCCCATTACCGCATCCGTACCGAGCGCGTGGCCACCGACAAGCACGTGGACTACGGCATGGCGCTGTTCTCCGCGCTCAGCGCCGGCGTGGCGCTGATGAGCTACTGCGTGCTGTGGATCGGCCTGGGTTGGGAGGGCGGCGGCAACGGCGCGATGATGGCGGCGGTGACGGCCGCGTTCTTCGCCGCACAGGACGACCCCGCACCGAGCATGGTCTCGTTCCTGGTCTGGGCCATCGTCGCTTCGCTGGTGGCCGGCGTGTACCTGTTCGGCGTGTTCCCGGCCGTGCATGACTTCGGCCTGCTGGCGCTGGTGCTGGCAGTGGCGTTCCTGCCGCTGGGCCTGCTGCTGCACCACCCCAAGAGCGCGCTGTTCGCGCTGCCGCTGACGGTGAACCTGGCCGCGCTGCTGAGCCTGCAGAACACCTATAGCGCCAACATCCAGAGCTTCCTCAACTCGTCCATCGCGATGTTCATCGGCATTGGCTTCGCGGTGGTGATGACCCGCCTGTTCCGTTCGGTGGGTGCCGAGTGGACCGCGCGCCGGCTGGTGCGGCAGGGCTGGACCACGCTGGCCGAGGCCGCCGAAGGCCGCGGCCAGCAGGACCGCCAGCGCTTCGCCGCACGCATGCTGGACCTGCTGGGCCTGCTCGCCCCGCGCCTGGCGGCGACGCCGGAAGGCAGCGACATCGCCTCGGTGGACATGCTCAACGAGGCGCGCATCGGCCTGAACATCCTGCAGCTTCGCCGTGCCCGCCTGGAGCTCCCCGAGCGCAGCCGCGAGGCGGTCGAGCACATCCTGGAAGAGATCGCCGCGCACTATCGGCGGCAGATCGCCGCACGCCGGCCGATTGCCGCCGCCGAAGCACTGCGCGAGCGCCTGGATACGTCGCTGGGCCGGGTCGGTGGCGTAGGCGCCTGCAAGGCGCGCGACGAGGCGCTGATGGGCCTGATCGGCCTGCGCTTCGCGCTGTTCCCCGAGGCGAAGGCGTTGGCGCCCGGCTTGGCGATGAGTGCGGCCGAGCAGCCGTAGCGCGATACCCTGTGCAGCCACAGACCCCGCGCCGGGTCGGATCCTTCGCCAACGGCGAAGGCTCTGACCCGGCCATGCACAGGACGGTTCAATGAGTTACGACATGATGGTGTTCGAGCCCAGCGCTGCACCACGCGAAGCCGCGGCCTTCATCGCCTGGTTCGAGAAGCAGGCGCAGTGGGGCGAGAACCACGAGTACGACGATCCGGCGGTGAGCAGCCCGGCGCTGCAGGCGTGGTTCGCGGAGATGGCGCAGGACTTCCCGCCAATGAACGGGCCGCTGAGCAACGACGATGACGACCGTGCGGAAGTGACCGACTACAGCATCGGCCGCGCGGTGATCTACGGCGCATTCGCCTATTCGGTGGCGGAGCGCGCGCACGGGCGCGTGCAGGACCTGGCCGAGAAGCACGGCGTGGGGTTCTTCGATCTGAGTGCGGATGAAGCGGCGATCGTGTTCCCGGATGGGCTGGTGTTGATTGCGGAGTGAGGGGGGCGGCAGGGCTGCGCCCTGCACCTGCCGAATCAACTTCAACGTCAAAGGCAACGTCAAAGGCCTGCATTCCGTGGGATGGCGGGGTGGGTCCGGTTGCGGGGGACGCTGCAAGTACGTCCCTGTAAGCTCGGTCGCCGCATCCATGCG
>DOKO01000237.1:15018-16422 GCA_003510825.1 Stenotrophomonas sp. | reverse complement strand
GCCGGTGCAGTCCAAGGCCCTCAACGGCATGGATTCGCTGCTGTCGATCGTGCAGATGCCGGCCGGCATTCCGGTCGCCACCTTCGCCATCGGCAATGCGGGCGCGTCCAACGCGGCGCTGTTCGCCGCGGCGATGCTGGCCAGCGACCAGCCGGCCATCGGTCAGGCGCTGGAGGCCTTCCGCACCCGCCAGACCGAAGATGTCATGGCCCACGACGATCCGCGCCAATGAGCCTGACCGTCGGCATCCTGGGCGGCGGACAGCTCGCCCGCATGATGGTCCTGGCCGGTGCGCCGCTGGGGCTGCGCTTCGAGCTGTACGACCCGGCGGCCGACGCCTGCAGCGGCCCGCTGGCGCCGCTCACCGTGGCGGCGTTCGATGATCGCAAGGCCCTGGCCGAGTTTGCCGCCAAGGTCGACGTGGTCACCTTCGATTTCGAGAACGTGCCAGCCGACAGCGCGCAGTGGCTGGCCGACCAGGTGCCGGTCTACCCGCCGCCGTCGGCGCTGGCCGTCGCACAGGACCGGCTGAGCGAAAAGACCCTGTTCCAGCAGCTGGGCATTCCGCTGCCGGCCTTCGCTGATATCCGCAGCCGCGACGAACTGGCCGCGAAGGCTGCCGAATTCGGCCTGCCGTGCATCCTCAAGACCCGTCGCCTCGGCTATGACGGCAAGGGTCAGTTCCGCCTGCGCAGCGAGGCCGACATCGACGCCGCATGGGACGCCCTCGGCGCCCAGGTCGAGCGCACCGGCCTGATCCTGGAGGGCTTCGTCGCCTTCCAGCGCGAAGTGAGCGTGGTCGCCGTGCGCGGCCGTGACGGCAGCTTCCAGGCCTGGCCGGTCACCGGCAACTGGCATGTCGATGGCGTGCTTTCGGCCAGCGTGGCCCCGGCCGTGCTGTCCGATGTCGAGCATGAGGCGGCGATTGGTTACGCGCGCCGCGTGGCCGAGCATCTGGGCTACGTGGGCGTGTTCGCGCTGGAGCTGTTCTGCCGCGATGGCGAGCTGCTGGCCAACGAGATGGCACCGCGCGTGCACAACTCCGGCCACTGGACCATCGAAGGCAGCGAGACCTCGCAGTTCGAGAACCATCTGCGCGCCGTGCTGGGCCTGCCGCTGGGCAGCACCCGCATGCTCGGCCATGCCTGCATGCTGAACTGGCTGGGCGCGATGCCCGATGCAGCGCCGGTGCTGGGCCAGGCCAGTGGCCATTGGCATGACTATGGCAAGCAGCCGCGCGACGGCCGCAAGGTCGGCCACGCCACCCTGCGTGATGATGATGCTGAGGCACTGGCCGACGCGCTGGTGCAGGTCGGCCTGGAGCTGGACCGCCAGGACCAGGTGGCGCCTGCGGTGCACGCGCTGCGCAACCGCTGAATCGGCTAGTGCCGGCCGCTGGCCGGC
>DOKO01000237.1:14538-14717 GCA_003510825.1 Stenotrophomonas sp. | reverse complement strand
CATCTACCAGAGCTGCGCAACACCGGTAGCGCCGGGCCATGCCCGGCGGCACGCCATGCCGGTAATGCCGGCCGCTGGCCGG
The DNA here is from genome assembly GCA_003510825.1 of Stenotrophomonas sp. GTDB lineage: Bacteria > Pseudomonadota > Gammaproteobacteria > Xanthomonadales > Xanthomonadaceae > Stenotrophomonas. The sequence goes on along the minus strand of DOKO01000237.1, from coordinate 14,635 downwards.
CAATGCCCACCAAGATGGGCATCTACCCGAGCCGCGTAACGCCGGTAGCGCCGGGCCATGCCCGGCGGCACGCCACGCCGGTAGTGCCGGCCGCTGG
>DOKO01000237.1:0-14208 GCA_003510825.1 Stenotrophomonas sp. | reverse complement strand
CATCTACCAGAGCTGCGCAACGCCGGTAGCGCCGGGCCATGCCCGGCGGGTGTCTGTCCGCCTCAGCGCAGCTGGCTCTCGGCGAATTCCCAGTTGACCAGCTGCCAGAACCCTTCCAGATAGCGCGCACGCTCATTCTGGTAGTCGGTGTAATACGCGTGCTCCCACACATCGCAGCACAGCAGCGGGGTGCTCTCGCCAGTCAGCGGCGTGCCCGCGTTGCGGGTCGCCTGGATGCCGAGCTGGCCGCCGGGGTGCTGCACCAGCCAGACCCAGCCCGAGCCGAACACGCCCAGTGCGGCGCGGTTGAATTCCTCGCGCAGGCGCTGGCCATCGCCGAACTGGCGCTTGATGAGCTCACCCAGCCGGCCCTGCGGCTCGCCGCCGCCGCGCGGGCGCAGGCACTGCCAGTAGAAACCGTGGCTCCAGGCCTGGGCGGCCGCATCGAACAGCGTGCCCTGGGCCTGGCGGACGATCTCTTCCAGCGGCGCTTCTTCCCATTCGGTGCCGACGATGGCGGCATTGACCGCATCCACGTAGGCACGATGATGGCGGCCGTGGTGCAGTTCCACGCTCTGCGCGGACAGGTGCGGCTGCAGGGAGCCGGAAAGGTAGGGCAGGGCAGGCAATTCGACGGGCATGGACAGGTTCGTGGCCAGGGGACGGCGGCAGCCGGTTCCATCGGCTTACAATGGCGGCTACCGTGGGCAGTCTAGCCGACCACTGCGGTCGGTTTGTCCGGCGAAGCAAGGAGTGAGGTGTGGCGGTAATGCAGCAAATCCAGGCCGAGGTGGATCGTTACCCGCTCGTGCTGTTCATGAAGGGCACCCCGCAATACCCGATGTGCGGCTTTTCCAGCCGTGCCGTGCAGGCGTTGATGGCCGCCGGTGCCGTCGCCCTGCGCACGGTCAACGTGCTGGAGGAACCGGAGATCCGCGCCAACCTGCCGCGCTTCTCCAACCTGCCGACGTTCCCGCAGCTGTTCATCAACGGGGAGTTGATCGGCGGCTGTGACATCGTCATGGAGCTGTTCGAGGCCGGCGAGCTCAAGCGCATTGTCGAAGAGGCCACCCAGGGATGAGTGCCTGGCCATCGACGTCGGCGACCGGTGCGGCGCTCGATGGCCGTCCCCTGCAGGATCGCGTGGTCCTCATCGCCGGTGCCGGTGGTGGGCTGGGCAGTGCCGCGGCCGTGGCCGCTGCCGAAGCCGGGGCCACCGTGGTGCTGATGGGCCGCAAGCCGCGCCGGCTGGATCGGGTCTACGCCCAGGTGCAGGCCGTGGGTCCCGAGCCCCTGCTGTATCCGCTGGATCTGGAAGGTGCCGGCCCCGATGACTATGCCGAACTGGCCCAGGCCCTGCAGCGTGAGCTGGGACGGCTGGACGGCCTGCTGGTCTGTGCCGCGCATTTTCCCGGCCTGACCCCCTTCGAGCTGGCCGACCCGGCCAGTTTCGCCCGCGCCGTGCACGTCACCCTGACTGCCCCGGCGTGGCTGGCCCAGGCCTGCCTGCCGCTGCTGAAGCAGCGCGAAGATGCGGCGATGGTGTTCGCTGTCGACGCCCCGGAAAGGGTGGGGCAGGCCTACTGGGGCGGCTATGGCGTGGCCCAGCACGGACTGCGGGGGCTGATTGCCAGCCTGCACGATGAATTGGGCCGTACCCCCGTCCGGGTAAGTGGCCTGTATCCGGGCCCATTGCGCACCGCACTGCGGGCTCGCGCCTATTCAGTTGACCAGGATCCGGCCGCCCAAGGCCCGGAAAAGGCCGCCGCTGCGGCCGTTGCGCTGCTTTCAGCCGCCGGCGCCCCGTGGCGCGGGCAGGTACTTGACGCCAGTCACACTGCTGTCGCCAGTTAACTGGACGATAAGACGGAATGAAGGTTCCGTCACGATCTCGTTGCGATCCCGTGCCGTTTGTCGCACAACCGTCACAATGAAGGCGTAGCGTGTTAATCTAGTGTTAACCGTTGCGGCAGCTGCCGTTCACGGTAGGGAACCCCAGATAAATGTCCAGTCAGCCGCCCGCAAGGCTGGTTGGATGCGCTTTTTTTCCGCCATCGCCAACTCGCATCGAGGCTACCGAAAAATGACCCACCCACTCCGGATGTCCAAGCTTACCCTTGGTCTCGTGGCTGCACTCGCCGCCGCCCCCGCCTTCGCCCAGAGCACCTCTGCCGGTGTCGGCGGCCAGGTGATCTCCCGCGCCGGCCAGCCCGTCGCCGGCGCTGAAGTCACCATCACCCACACCGAGTCGGGCACCGTTTCGCGTGCCACCACCGATGCGGCCGGTCGCTACAACGCCCGCGGCCTGCGCGTGGGTGGTCCGTACTCGATCACCATCACCAAGCCGGGTGAAGGCACCAAGACCGAAGATGGCGTCTACCTGGGCGTGAACCAGACCGGCACCATCAACGCCACCCTGGCGGGTGATCTGGCTGCTGCCACCAACCTGGACACCGTGCAGGTCACCGCCGTCGGCGGCGGCTCGGAAGTGTTCAGCTCCACCAAGATGGGCTCGGGCACCAACATCAGCCAGCAGCAGATCGAAGTTGCGCCGTCCATCGGCGGCAACATCCAGGATCTGATGCGCCTTGACCCGCGCGTGACCTTCATCGACCGCGCCTCGGGCTCGATCTCGGCCGGTGGCCAGAACCCGCGCTTCAACTCGATCAACATCGACGGCGTCTCGGCCAGCGACACCTTCGGCCTGGAAGGCAACAACATGCCGACCCGCCGCCAGCCGGTCGCGATGGAAGCCATCGAAGCGCTGGACATCAACCTGTCCAACTACGACGTCAGCATCGCTGCTGCCGCCGGTGCCACCGTCAACGCGGTGACCAAGTCCGGTACCAATGAATTCCACGGTTCGGTCTACGGTACCTACCGTGACGGCGACTGGTTCGGTGACAACCCGGAAGGCAAGCCGTTCAACGGCTTCACCAAGGAAAAGACCTACGGCATGACCCTGGGTGGTCCGCTGGTCAAGGACAAGCTGTTCTTCTTCGCCAACTACGAGAAGTTCGAGCAGGCCGCTCCGGGTGCTGACCTGTCCTCCACTCCGCTGGGCAAGGCCAATGGCCAGTTCACCCTGGCTGACGTGACCCGTGCGCAGCAGATTGCCCAGGACGTGTACGGCTTCGATGCCGGCGGCCTGGAGAGCAACGGCGACACCTCGATGGAAGAGTACGCGCTGAAGCTGGACTGGAACATCAGCGACAACCAGCGTGCCAACATCCGTTACAGCAAGATCGACCAGAGCAAGCTGCGCATCAACGGCATGACCACCAGTCAGGCCTCGCTGAGCTCGTACTGGTACCAGCACGCCAAGACCAACGAGAGCTACGTCGCCCAGCTGTTCAGTGACTGGACCGATACCTTCTCGACCGAGTTGAAGGCCTCGTACCGCGAGTACTCGGCCATCCGTGCGGTCAGCACCAACGCTCCCAGCATCCGCATCTTCTTCGGTGGCAGCGCGGTTTCGCCGGAAGGCGACGCGCTGAACCTGGGTACCGAGATCAACTCGCAGGACAACATCCTGAACACCAAGGCGTGGAACTACTACGCCGCTGGTACCTGGACCCTGGGTGACCACGACCTGAAGTTCGGTGGTTCGTACGACACCAACGACATCTACAACTACTTCGGCTCCAGCTCGTGGGGCGCCTATACCTTCTACGGCCTGGACAACTTCGCCAACGGTATCTGGAGCACGTACGACTACAAGCCGGAGCGTAGCCCCGGTTCGATCCCGGCCCAGTACAAGTACAGCAACCTGGCGCTGTTCGTGCAGGACACCTGGTACGTCAACAGCAACCTGACCCTGACCATGGGCCTGCGTGCTGACCGTGCGGACACCAGCCCGGCACCGGCCTACAACGCGCCTGCGTCGACCTTCTTCGGTTACGACAACAGCAAGGTGCTGAGCAACAAGTTCCTGATCCAGCCGCGTGTTGGCTTCAACTACACCTTCGACACCGAGCGTCCGACCCAGCTGCGTGGTGGCGTGGGCCTGTTCCAGGGTGATTCGCCGCAGGTGTGGCTGAGCAACAGCTACTCGGGCACTGGCTTCAACAACAACGTCTACAGCATCAAGGCCTATGATCCGAACCTGAAGTTCAGCGCCGACAAGGACGGCCAGCCGGTGCCGACCGCCCCGGGCTCGGCCGTGCAGAGCGTGAACTTCATCGGCAACGATTTCCGCATGCCGTCGACCTACAAGGCCAACCTGGCCTTCGATCACGAGACCCCCTGGTACGGCATCGTGGCTTCGGCCGAGCTGCTGGTCACCAAGGTCAAGGACGCCCTGTACTACCAGAACCTGAACCTGGGTCCGGTGCAGTACCAGGGTCCGGATGGTCGTGACATGTACTACAGCGCCAGCAAGGTCGGCGCCTGGGGCACGAACGACGCACGCATTGGCCGTAACCGCGCCCAGTACGCCGATGTCTACCTGATCCGCAACACCGACAAGGGCCGCACCTCGCAGTTCACCGCGTCGCTGAGCAAGCCGTGGTCGGAAGGTAGCGACTGGTCCTGGAACATCGGTTACACCTACACCGACGCCACCGAAGTCGGCTCGCTGACCAGCTCCACCGCCAGCTCGGGTTGGAACTACCAGTACGCCTTCGACGCCAACAGCGAAACCGAGAACACCTCGCGCTACCAGATCCGTGACCGCCTGTCGGGCGCGCTGAACTGGAAGCACAAGTTCTTCGGCGACTACGAGACCAAGATCGGCCTGGTGTATGAAGGCCGCAGCGGCCGTCCGTACAGCTACGTCTTCGTCAACGACGCCAACGGCGACGGCCGCAGCGCCAACGACCTGTTCTACGTGCCGAAGGGCCCGGGCGACGTGCTGTTCGGCACCCTGTCCAACTCCGGCCAGTTCACCGCCAATGCGGCGATGGAGAAGAGCTTCTTCGAATGGCTGGCTGCCAACCCGGATCTGGCCAAGTACGCCGGCACCACGCCGGGTGCCAACCAGTTCCGCACCGGCTGGATCAACACCTTCGACCTGCGCATCAGCCAGCAGCTGCCGGGCTTCATGAAGGGCCACAAGTCGGAAATCTGGCTGGACGTGCAGAACGTCGGCAACATGCTGAACAAGAAGTGGGGCAACATCTACGATTACGGCTTCTTCGCCGATTCTCGTGTGGCCTCCCTGCAGGGCATGTACCAGGGCAAGTACGTGTACAACTACCGCAGCGCCGATGCCCCGACCGTGGCCAACGCGGATGCAGACGGCTTCGACGTCGGTGTCTCGCAGTGGTCGCTGCAGCTGGGCTTCCGCTACCAGTTCTGATGAACTGACGTAGTTGCTGCACACGGAAACGGCCGGGGAAACCCGGCCGTTTTCCGTTCAGGCGAAAGTCCTTGCGGGCGTGCGGGCGGGGGCGTAGCATCCCTTCTCGTGCGCGGCGCACTACGCCGCCTGGCGGTCCCGGAACGGCGAACGCGGGCAGCACATATCCAACGGTCGGGTTTCCCGGCCGTTTTGCTTTTTAAGGGGGCGGCAGTACAGTCGGAAACCTTGAAGGAAGCGAAAAGTTGGATATGACGACGAACGAAAAGGCAGCCCGCGCGCTGCCGGTGCAGGATGCGCGGATCTACCCGCGCGGTGGGCTGGATGTGCTGTCGCGGGCCGAGGTCGCGCGCCTGCGCGATGCCTCCGGTGGCGGCATGCACGAGCTGCTGCGCCGCTGCGCGCTGGCGGTCCTGACCAGTGGCAGTGCCTCGGACGATCCGCGCGCGGCGCGTGATCTCTACCCCGATTTCGACATCCAGGTGGCGCAGCAGGATCGCGGCGTGCGCATCGACCTGGTCAACGCCCCGGCGATGGCCTTCGTCGACGGCGAGATCATCCGCGGCGTGGCCGAGCTGCTGTTCGCGGTGGTCCGCGACCTGGCCTACATGGCCATCGAGATGGGCCCGGCCTACGCGGCCGAGCTGGAGTCCTCGGAAGGCATCACCAACGCGGTGTTCGGCCTGCTGCGCAACGCGCGCATCCTCAACCCGGGCGACCCGAACCTGGTGGTCTGCTGGGGCGGCCACTCGATCGGCCGCGACGAGTACCTGTACACCAAGCAGGTCGGTTACGAGCTGGGCCTGCGCGGCCTGGACATCTGCACCGGCTGTGGCCCGGGCGCGATGAAGGGCCCGATGAAGGGCGCCACGATCGCCCATGCCAAGCAGCGCAAGACGGTCACCCGCTACATCGGCCTGACCGAGCCGGGCATCATCGCCGCCGAGTCGCCGAACCCGATCGTCAACCACCTGGTCATCATGCCGGACATCGAGAAGCGCCTTGAGGCCTTCGTCCGCATCGGCCACGGCATCATCGTGTTCGCCGGCGGCGTCGGCACGGCCGAAGAGATCCTGTACCTGCTCGGCATCCTGCTGCGCGAGGAGAACAAGGACCTGCCGTTCCCGCTGATCCTGACCGGCCCGACCGTGGCCGCGCCGTACTTCGAGCAGATCGACCGGTTCATCCGCCTGACCCTGGGCGATGCCGCGGCCGAACGCTACGAGATCATCATCGGTGACCCGGTGGCGGTGGCCCGCAAGATGGCCAGCGGCATCAAGCAGGTGCGCGAGCACCGCCTGGCGCAGAAGGATTCGTTCTTCTTCAACTGGTCCATCGAGATCCCGTGGGAGTACCAGCAGCCGTTCGTGCCGACCCACGAGGCGATGGCCGCGCTGGACCTGCACCACGGCCGCGCCCCGCATGCGCTGGCGGCCGACCTGCGCCGGGCGTTCTCCGGCATCGTGGCCGGCAACGTGAAGGAAGACGGCATGCGCCGCATCGAGGAGTTCGGGCCGTTCCAGATCCACGGCGACGCCGACATGATGCAGGCCCTGGATGCGTTGCTGCGCGCCTTCGTCGAGCAGCGCCGGATGAAGATCTCCGGTGAGTACCAGCCCTGCTACCAGGTGCTGGCCTGACCAACCGGGGCGGCCCACCCGGCCGCCCGGGGTCGGACCCCCGCAAGGGGCTCCGACCCCATCCAGGGGCCGCCAGCCGGGCAGGGCACGTCAACGCTTTGACGCCCGTCGCCCCGTTCTGACCGTTCATCCTGCCGCCGCTTGCCGGCGGCACCCCGGTGCGCCATCGTGGCCACCAACACGCTGGGGAGCGTTCCATGTCACTGCGCCGGTCCAAGGGCTTCACGCTGGTCGAGTTGATGGTCACGGTTGCCGTGCTGGCAGTCCTGAGCACCATCGCGTATCCCAGTTTCCAGAGCACCATCCGTTCGAACCGGGTGGCAACCGGTGGCAACGAGGCGCTGGCGCTGATCGCGCTTGCCCGTAGCGAGGGTGTCCGCAACAAGCACGGCGGTGGCGTCTGCGGCAGCAGCACGGGCAGCAGCTGCGACGACGCATGGTCCAAGGGCATGCTCGCCTGGTCCGACACCAACGGCGATGGCATCTACCAGAGCGGCGAGCCGGCCCTGAGGTTCATGGCGGTCAGCTCCGGCCTGGTGGGTTCCGGCCCGGACGGCGCTCCCATCGCGTTTGACAATCGTGGCCGGCTTCGCGCGAATGCGACCCAGACGGTAACGCTGCAGCCCACGGAATGCGGCAAGGTTGCCCTGCGCCGGGTGATGAAGATCAATGTGGCCGGCCAGGTGACATCGCAGAAGGAAGATTGCAAATGAGCCGTCGCCGCGTCTTTTCCTCGCCGGCCCGCAGCCGTGGCTTCAGCCTGCTTGAAGTGCTGATTGCCCTGCTGGTGCTGGCATTCGGGCTTCTCGGTTTCGCACTGCTGCAGACGATGAACGTCCGCTTCGTGCAGAGCTCCAATTACCGTACCCAGGCGACCAACCTGGCATATGACCTGCTGGACCAGATGCGCAGCAACCGCTACCAGGCGCACTGGTACAACGGTGCGACCTTCGCCGCAAACAGCGTGAAGCTGAGCAGCTGCACGCGCCCGCTGGGTGACAAGCTGGCCATCAGCGACAACGTCTCGCGTTGGCAGTGCCAGGTGGTGCAGGCGCTGGGCGAAGGGGCCAGTGCAAACGTCACCATCACCAACGGCCAGGCCAAGGTTGATATCTCGTGGGGTGACGAGCGCTGGAACAAGGACAAACCCGATTCGTTGACCACGTTCAGCCTGGTGTCGCAGCTATGAACCGCCTTCCGCCGACCTTCGCCCTGCGCCGTTCCGAGAAGGGCCTGACACTGGTTGAAATGATGGTCGCCTTGGCGCTGGGTCTGGTGCTGATGCTGGGCGTGGTACAGATTTTTGCCGCCTCGCGCACGGCCTCGGTCCTGGCCGAGGGCGGTGCGCGTGCACAGGAAAACGCTCGCTTTGCCCTCGAGTTCCTGCAGCGTGACATCCGCATGGCGGGCCATTTCGGATGCGTGAACGATCAGGCGCATTTCGTACGCAACGAGGGCGATCCGGTCGTCAATACGGGCGCCGCCAGTGGGTCGCAGCACCCGTTGGATTTCAGCGTGTCGCTGCAGGGGTATGAGGCACCGAATACGGCTCCGGGGGGCGCGGGCCTGACCCTTGGCGGAACCTGGTCGCTGCCGGCCAACCTGCCCAAGGCCATTGCGGATCTGGGGCCACGGGGTGGCAGTGACGTGCTGGTGCTGCGCTATCTCTCGCCCGACGGTGTACCGGTAACCGGCTTGACCGCCGGCAGCGACAGTGTGCTGACCTTCACTTCCGGCAAGGGCGCGCGCCTGACCGACGGCGGCGTGTCCACGCCCACGCTGTTCGGCATTGCCGACTGCAGCCACGCGAACGTGTTCAAGGGCACGCTGGAAGCCGGCAAGGTGACGGCCCTGGGCGCCAACCTGGGCACCTACGCAACCCAGCCTGCCGGGCAGACCATGCTGTACCGCGCCGAGTCGGTGGTGTACTACGTCGGCACCTCGGCCACGACCGGCGAGCCGGTGCTGATGCGGGCGCGTTCCAATGGCGGCGATGGCTACAGTGCGGGCGAAGAGCTTGTCGAGGGCATCGAGAGCCTGCAGCTGATGTATGGACTGGATTCGACCGATGTGATCGCCTTGGCGACCCCGCCCAGCGGCAACATCACCACCCAGGCAGTTGCCACCGGCGTGGCTGCACCGGGGGCCGCCAATGCACCGGCACAATGGCGGCGGGTCGGGCAGGTCCAGGTCGCCGTCCTGGCGCGCAGCCCGATGCCGGCGGCGGCACAGAAGCCCAGCGACACGGTTGCGAACCCGCGCGCGCTGGGCGTCGAATTCAAGTATGGGAGTACCGTGGACGGTCGCTATCGCATCGTCTACGAATCCACGGTTGCACTGCGTAACCGACTGTTCGGGAACTGATGCCATGAAATCGCGCCGAGCTCGTCCACACCTTCCCTCGCGCCAGCGCGGCGCGGTTCTGTATGTCGCGCTGATCATGCTCATCCTGCTCGCACTGCTGGGCATCGCGGGCATGCAGGTGGCAGGCATGCAGGAAAAGATGGCAGCCAACTACCGCGCCACCAACGTGGCGTTCGAGAACGCCGAAGGTGTGACGCGGCTCAGTGAGCGGGCGGTGGAAGCCATCGCCAATCGCACCTCCCTCGACAGCAACGCGCCGCTTGCCGAAGGTGACATCGAACAGAACTGCGAATTGGCATTCGATCCGGTCGAGTGGGGTCGCGGTCGTCCGGATTCGACGAGCCGGGCAGTGAAGGTGCGCCGGATCGACAGCTGCATCATCGGTGGCGGCTCCTTGCAGATGGGGCGTCCGCTGGATCCGGTGACGCCTGTCTACCAGATCACCAGCTATTCCACCGATACCGCCACCGATGCGTCCTCGTCGGCGTCCATCGACACCGTGTTCAAGCTCTGAGGCCCGCCGCCATGGTCCGACGTTTCAAGAAAAGCCTTGTCGCCTCCGCGGCTATCCTCCTGGCAGCGGGTGGATACTTCATCTATGGCATCTACGCGGCCCAGGGCCAGGGTGAACTTGCCCAGCAGCCCCTGAACAACACCGTGCAGGCCCCGCCCGCGTTCATCATGGCCGTGGATGATTCCAACTCGATGATGTTCGAGCGGATTTTCGCTGGCGGTGATGGCCGTATGCGCTGGAACGGGAGCAGCTTCTTCAGCAGTGCTGGTGTTTTCTTCGATGTGGGTACGGCCTGCGACAACAACTCCGTCGACTGCTACCTGCATCTGTTCCCGCATACCCAGTACAACACCAACTACAGCTATGGCGTGGCCATCCCACCGCTTGATGTGTTCGGTTTTGCGCGTTCGCCGACCTACAATGCTGGTTACTTCAATCCTGCGGTGACGTACGATCCGTGGCGTCAGGCGGCGGCAGTGAACAACAGCGTGCTCTGGCCGAATGCCGATGTCGATGATGTCCGTGCTGATCCTCGCACCACCAGTGATTTTTCGGTGGCCAATGGCGTCTCCTACGACCTGACCAATGTCAACGGGCGCGCCGTCCGGACGGAAACGTTCCGGTTCCTGCCGGGCATGGTCCTGCCGGCCAATACGCCGTATTCGACCAGTACCAACAGCGAACGTTGCTTCACGACCAACTGGTTTGGTGGGTCGAACGGCGACGGGCTCCCCGGCAACGGCAACAGTTTCGGTTCGTTGAACCGCGACTACACCTTTGTTGCCACCTGTAATGTGGCGGTCCGCTACTTCCCGGCTACGTTCTATCTGCCAGCAGCGGCAGCAGCACCGGCAGGCTATAAAACGGCCGACGCGAACCGCCCAGTGATCAACAACGCCTGCGGTCCCGGCTGCAACATGCGGCGCTATGAGATCAAGGCCGCCAATTACAACTCCACCGCGGAGTACCAGGGGGCGCTGCAGAATTACGCAAACTGGTTCGAGTACCACCGCAACCGCATTCTTTCCATGGTCGGCTCCTCGTCGCATGCCATGGCCGAAGTCAACAACATGCGGGTCGGGTACTTCACCATCAATTCGCTGAAAGACGTCACCATGTATGACGTCAACACCGCGCGCGCAAGCCTGTACAACCAGATCTATTCCCTGAAGCCGAACGGCGGTACGCCGAACCGTGAGGCCGTGGCCTTCCTGGGTCAACAGTTCCGGCGCACAGATAAAGACGCGCCCGTTCAGCTCGCATGCCAGCGCAACGGCGGCATGTTGTTCACCGACGGCTACACCAACACGTCGAGCTCGACCTCCGGGTTTGACAATGCAGACAGCGCGGGCGGAACGCACTTCCCGGGCGCGCCTTTTGCGGACGGCTACAACAATACGATCGCCGACGTGGCGGCAGGTTACTACGCAGGCTCGAACTTCACGCCGCTGCGCACGGGCACGGCGTTCCCGGTCGGGCAGGTGGCGGTGCCGAAGGAGTGCGACTCCCTGGACAAGTCCACGCCGGCATGGAAGCGCCTGGACTGCCAGACCAACCTGCACATGAATTTCTATGGTGTCACCCTGGGTGCGCAGGGCAGGATCTTCGAGGTCAATCAGCAGGCTACCGCTGATCCCTACACCAATGCGCCAGACTGGAACAGCATCGGCAATCCGACCTCGTCTGATGATGGTCGCGTCATTGACGAGATCTGGCATGCGGCCATCAATAGTCGCGGTGAATTCATCAATGCGAAAACCCCTGCTGAAGTGACGGCAGCCATGCGGCGGGTTCTGTCGTCGGTAAGTGGTGGCGCCTCCACGTCAGGGAGTTTTGCGCTCTCCGGAGCTCGCATCGGCGCCGGTTCGCTTTCCGTAACCCCGCGCTACGAAGTACTGAACAACGGAACAGACTGGTTCAGTCGCCTGCAGGGCAGTCGTGTCACTGTTGATCAGACCACGCGCGAGGCGGTCTATAGCCAGGCATGGGAGGCGAGCACGGCCATGCCGTCGCCGTCCGCCCGAAATGTGTGGTTTGCCAGCGGCACTGCTCTGACAAAGCTGTCGACGACTTCGATCACGCTTGCTGGTATCTGCGGACTCCCGCAGGATCTTTATCCGGGCTTGAGTCGTTGCCCGGACGCGACCAATCTTCCGACCGGTACGACCGTCGCAAACGCCGCGAGCTATCTCCTCGGTGACACGACGACCGAAGTTCGATTGGGTGGGCGTTTCCGTGACCGCACGACGGTCATTGGTGACATCATCAATTCGACTCCGGTCATCAGTGCCCCGGGCGACGATTACGGCTACCGGAGCCTGGGAGGGGTGTATGCAACCAGCTATCTTGACTACCTGACCAGCAAGCGGAACTCCCGGCGCTACACGGTGTATGTGGGCGCGAACGACGGCATGCTGCACGCCTACGATGGCGGCATGGACGCGCAGGGAAATCTGGGCGGCAACGGAGGCCGCGAGCTGTTCGGCTACATTCCGGGCACCTCGTACGGGCATCTTGGGAATCTGTTGATGCCTTATGATCCCGCCAACAAGAACAACCAGAAGTTCGCCCACCGGTATTTCGTGGACGGGCCTGTTGCGGTCGGCGACACTTACAACAACAACACCTGGTCCACCACGCTTGTGGGTACGACCGGTGCTGGCGGACGTAGCGTCTTTGCATTGGATGTCAGCGATCCGACTGCCTTCGATGACGGCAAGCGCCTGTGGGAGATCAGCGATCTCACTGCGACTGATTCGGTAAAAGCCAATATCGGCCACGTTCTCGGCAAGCCGGTGATCGTGCCCGTCCGCGCCGCCGATGGTTCGGTTGCCTGGAAGGCGATCTTCGGCAACGGCTATGCCAGCAAGAGCGGCAAGGCGGTGCTGTTTGTTGTCGATCTGAAGAAGAATCCGACCATCCGCATGATCGAGGCCACTGAGTCCGGCAGCGCTGTTGCTGGAAGCAATGGCCTTGGCAACATCATGGTGGTCGATCGTGTGGACAGCAGCCAGTACAACGCCACAACCAAGAAGTACGCGCGCGTCCGTGACGGATTTGCAGATACCGTATATGCCGCAGACCAGAAGGGCGCGATCTGGAAGTTCGACCTGCTGGATACCGCCACTACGCTGACCAGGCCATTCTTCACGACGGGTACCTTCGTCGATTCGGGTTCCACCTACCGGCAGCCGATCATGGGGGGACTGCAGGCGACTGCTGGCGAGAACGGCTCCGTGCTGTTGCTGTTCGGAACCGGCAGCTACTCCTTCGTCAACGATGGGACCGACAACAACACGCAGAGCCTGTACGGCGTGAATGACTATGCTGACGGCGCGGTAACCTCCACCGTTCTGCCTTCCCAGCTCATGCCGTACGCGGTCTCCACCAGTCGTACATTGGTCCCGGGCACGCGTCCGACGGGCGCCCTGGGGTGGCGCGTCGATCTGCCATCCGGTGAACGAATGGTGGGGTACCCTGAGATTGCGTCGGGTATTGTGTTCATGCCGACCTACAAGCCACTGAATTCCAGCGGCTGTAGTACTGACGGAAACAACTCGCTGTTCGGGTTGAATCCGCGGACCGGAACGGCGGCGCTGTTCAACGTCAGAGTGGGATCGATAGCCAACGGCGCGAAGGTCGGTGATGGAGTCGCTTCGATCTCGCTGAGTACCGGTGGCAATGCTCCCGTCAAGGACGTTGGGGTTGCCGTCGTGCCGCGGTTGCAGCCGCCGGTGAATCCGCTGGACGGCACCCCGGCACCCACGCTCCCTGAGCTGACCGGGTGCTGGATGGCGGTGACCGTTGCGGGCGCGGCGCCGATGTATGTTCCTTACCCTTGTGGTCGTCAGTCTTGGCGCCAGATCCAGTGACGGAGAAGTTCCATGCGCATTGAACAGAAGGGCGCGCACGCAGAGCGCACGGGGCGTGCGCGAAGCATCGCGGGCTTTACCCTCATTGAGTTGATGGTCGTGGTTGCCGTCATCGCAATTCTTGCGGCGGTCGCGCTTCCGTCCTATGCGGAGCATGTCCGGAAGGCGCGTCGCGGCCAGGCCAAGGCGGACATGGTCGAATATGCTCAGTTGGCGGAGCGGTTCCACACTGTCAACAACAGCTACGCCGGCTTCACCTTGTCCGGGAGCAGCAAGACCATCCAATCACCCCGCGAGGGCGGGACGGCACAGTACAGCATCGTATTTGATGGCAACCAGAGTGCTTTCACCATCAAGGCTACGCCTCAGGGGGCACAGGCCAAGGACACGTGTGGCGAGATGACACTGAATCAGGCCAACGTGAAAACGCCTTCTGCGTCTTCCAAGCCAGGGTGCTGGTGACGAAAAGGTATTGCATCCCCTGCAATCACCGTCTAGAATGCGCCTCCCCGCCCGAAT
>DOKO01000185.1:436-8419 GCA_003510825.1 Stenotrophomonas sp. | reverse complement strand
TGCTGTTGCTTCGGCTTCGGCTTCGGCTTCGGCAGGTGCAGGGCGCAGCCCTGCCGGCCCCCCCCACACTTGACCCCCACAACCATCGGCGTAGCATCAGCACCAAGCCAAGGGACAGACCCGCGGCTACCACAACGACATGAGGGATTCTCATGGAATTCGACTATCTCGTCTTCATCGGGCGTTTCGAGCCCTTCCACAACGGCCACGCCGCCGTTGCCCGCCTGGCCCTGAGCCGGGCCCGCAAGCTGATCTTCCTGGTCGGCTCTGCCGATACCCCCCGCAGCCTGCGCAATCCCTGGACCGTGGCCGAACGCGCCGTGATGATCCAGGCCGCCCTCGATGGCAACACCGAACGCCTGCTGATCCGCCCGCTGCGCGACCACCTGTACAACGAAGCGCAGTGGATCGCCAACGTGCAGCGCCAGGTGGCCGAAGCCCTGCGCAACGACGGCGCTGCCGCCGATGCCAAGGTCGGCCTGATCGGCATGGACAAGGACGCCTCCAGCTACTACCTGCGCGAATTCCCGCAGTGGCCCCTGGTGGACGTGCAGCACACCGCCACCCTGTCGGCCACCGAGCTGCGCCGCTACCTGTTCGAAGCCGGCGACGTCGACTTCCACGGTGCGCTGCTGATGCTACGGGGCAACGTGCCGGCGCCGGTGTACGACATGCTCGAAGCCTTCCGCAAAAGCGCACCGGCCTATGGCCAGCTGGTGGCCGAGTACCGCTTCATCGAACAGTACAAGGCCGCCTGGAAGGACGCGCCCTACGCGCCCACCTTCGTCACCACCGATGCGGTGGTGGTGCATTCGGGCCACGTACTGCTGGTGCGCCGCCGTTCGGAACCCGGCAAGGGCCTGTGGGCACTGCCCGGTGGTTTCGTCGGCCAGGAACAGAGCCTGCTCGACAGCTGCCTGCGCGAACTGCGCGAGGAAACCCGGCTGAAGATTCCGCTGCCGGTGCTGAAGGGCTCGCTGAAGAGCCAGCAGGTGTTCGACCATCCCGACCGCAGCCAGCGCGGCCGCACCATCACCCACGGTTTCCACTTCGAATTCCCGGCCGGTGAACTGCCGGCGGTGCGCGGCGGCGACGACGCCGACAAGGCGCGCTGGATTCCGGTGAGCGAAGCACTGGAGATGGGCCCGCAGCTGTTCGAAGACCACCTGCACATCCTGGAGTACTTCCTCGGCCGGGGCTGACACGACCGGCTTTCCCCACCGGCGGATAGACCGCCGGTGTCACTCGACGCGAAGGAGCTTCCGTCATGCATTACCTCGATAATCTTCTCCTCGACACCGACAGCTACAAGGCCAGCCACTGGCTGCAGTACCCGCCGGGTACCGATGCCACGTTCTTCTACGTGGAATCGCGCGGCGGCCTGCATGACCGCACGGTGTTCTTCGGCCTGCAGGCGATCCTCAAGGACGCCCTGGCACGGCCGGTCACCCACGCCGATATCGACGCCGCCGCCGCGGTATTCGCCGCGCATGGCGAACCGTTCAACGAAGCCGGCTGGCGCGATATCGTCGACCGCCTCGGCGGCTACCTGCCGGTGCGCATCCGTGCCGTGCCCGAGGGCAGCGTGGTGCCCACGCACCAGGCGCTGATGACCATCGAATCGACCGACCCGGCCGCGTTCTGGGTGCCCTCGTACCTGGAAACCCTGCTGCTGCGCGTGTGGTACCCGGTCACTGTGGCCACCATCAGCTGGCATGCGCGGCAGACCATCGCCGGCTTCCTGCAGCAGACCAGCGACGACCCGCAGGGGCAGCTGCCGTTCAAGCTGCACGACTTCGGCGCACGCGGTGTGTCGAGCCTGCAGTCGGCCGCGCTGGGCGGTGCTGCGCACCTGGTCAACTTCCTCGGCACCGACACCGTCTCGGCGCTGTGCCTGGCCCGCGCGCACTACCACGCGCCGATGGCCGGCTATTCGATTCCCGCCGCCGAGCACAGCACCATCACCAGCTGGGGCCGCGACCGCGAGGTCGATGCCTACCGCAACATGCTGCGCCAGTTCGGCAAGCCCGGCGCGATCGTCGCGGTGGTGTCGGACAGCTATGACATCTACCGCGCGATCAGCGAACACTGGGGCACCACCCTGCGCGATGAAGTGATCGCCTCGGGCGCGACCCTGGTCATCCGCCCCGATTCGGGCGACCCGGTGGAGGTCGTGGCCGAGAGCCTGCGCCGGCTGGACGAGGCCTTTGGCCACACGATCAACGGCAAGGGCTACCGCGTGCTCAACCACGTGCGGGTGATCCAGGGCGATGGCATCAACCCGGACACCATCCGCGCGATCCTGCAGCGCATTACCGCGGACGGCTACGCCGCCGACAACGTGGCCTTCGGCATGGGCGGTGCGCTGCTGCAGCGGCTGGACCGCGATACGCAGAAGTTCGCGCTGAAATGCTCGGCCGCGCGGGTGGACGGTGCCTGGATCGACGTCTACAAGGACCCGATCACCGATGCCGGCAAGACCAGCAAGCGCGGCCGCATGCGCCTGCTGCGCCGCCTGGACGATGGCAGCCTGCACACGGTGGCGCTGCCGGCCAGCGGTGACGACACCCTGCCGGCGGGCTTCGAGGATGCGATGGTGACCGTGTGGGAGAACGGGCGTCTGCTGTACGACCAGCGTTTGGAGGACATCCGCGCGCGGGCTGCGGCGGGGCGTTGACGGCGTCTCCGGGGTCAGAGCCCGCTGCGTGGCAGCGGGATCCGACCCCTTCCGTCCGCAGGGGTCGGATCCCGTTGCAGCGCAACGGGCTCCGACCCCACTGCCCCTTGACCAGCGCCGCCGACGCGTCCACCGTGGGCACGCCGAAGGTATCCCTGCCGTCGTTGCGACAACGGCAGGGATTTGAATGGGAATCCGGTGAAGGCGCCTCGCGCGCCCATTCCGGAGCTGCCCCGCAGCGGTGAATGGAAACGAATCCTGCCAACAGCACTGGGCTCGCGCCTGGGAAGCGGCAGGTAGTAGGTGGGCTGCGGCCCGTGTCCATCAGCCCGAATACCGGCCCCGGCCGGGGGACACGACCGTCCCCTGACTCGACCTGGAATCTCCGCGGGGAGGTTGCCGGGGCCAATGTCGTCCTGCGCGTGCAGGCGGCGTGGCCGCGCGCGTCCTGTTCACGGTTTCCGGCCAGACCCGTTGCCCACGCCCAGATGCACCCGACGATGACCGAGTTCCAACGCCCCGCCCTGTCCCTGCCCGCCGACGGCAAGCGCCTGCTGCTGCATTCGTGCTGCGCGCCCTGTTCGGGCGAAGTGATGGAGGCGATCACCGCCTCCGGGATCGACTACGCGATCTTCTTCTACAACCCCAACATCCACCCGGTGAAGGAATACGAGCTGCGCAAGCAGGAAAACATCCGCTTCGCCGAGCAGCACGGCATCCCCTTCATCGATTGCGACTACGACACCGACAACTGGTTCAGCCGTGCGCGCGGCATGGAAAACGAACCCGAGCGCGGCATCCGCTGCACGATGTGCTTCGACATGCGTTTCGAGCGCACCGCGCTGTACGCGCATGAGCACGGCTACGACACCATCAGTTCGTCGCTGGGCATTTCGCGCTGGAAGAACATGGCGCAGATCAACGACTGCGGCGTGCGCGCGGCCTCGCGCTACGAAGGCCTGCAGTACTGGGAATACAACTGGCGCAAAGGCGGCGGTGCCAGCCGCATGGTGGAGATCAGCAAGCGCGAGCAGTTCTACCAGCAGGAATACTGCGGCTGCGTGTATTCGCTGCGCGATGCCAACCGCCACCGCCGCGAAACCGGCCGCGAGCGCATCAAGATCGGCCTGCTGTACTACGGCCAGGAGGCTGAAACGCCGCAGGGCGATTGACGTGTGCGCGGGGGGCGGCCACGCTGGTCGCCCCCTCTGCTGTGCTGGACCCTGCCATGACCGCCCTGCCCGCCGATGTCGCCCTGCTGGTGATCGACCTGCAGCCGGACTTCATGCCCGGTGGCGCGCTGGCCTGCGACCAGGGCGATGCGCTGGTGGCGCCGATTGCCGAACTGCTGGCGCAGCGCCGCTACCGCACGGTGGTGGCCACCCAGGACTGGCACCCGGCCGACCACGCCTCGTTCGCCAGCCAGCACCCCGGCAAGCGCCCGTTCGAGAGCATCCTGCTGCACGCGCAGCCGCAGACCCTGTGGCCGGACCACTGCGTGCAGGGCAGCGACGGCGCCGCGCTGCACCCCGGCGTGGACTGGACCGTGGCCGACCTGATCCTGCGCAAGGGCACCCGCCAGCAGGTGGACTCGTACAGCGCTTTCCGCGAGAACCATGGCCCGGAGGGCGAACGGCCGCCGACCGGGCTGGCCGGCTGGCTGCATGAGCGCCGCATCCGCGAGGTGCACGTGTGCGGCCTGGCGCGCGATTACTGCGTGCTGTGGAGCGCGCAGGACGCGGTGAAATCCGGCTTCCGGGTGAAGTTCCTGTGGGACCTGACCCGGCCGGTGACCGAAGCCAACGACGCGATGGTGCGTGAGGCGCTGGGCAAGGCGGGGATTGCGATCGTCTGAGGCGTGCCCGCCGGGCATGGCCCGGCGGTCACGGGGTAGGCGATTACCGGAACACCACCGTGCGATGCCCGTTCAGCAGGATGCGGTGCTCCACATGCCGGCGCACGGCGCGCGCCAGCACCTGCGATTCGGTATCGCTGCCCAGCCGCACCAGCTCGCGCGGCGCCATGGCGTGGTCCACGCGGGCCACGTCCTGTTCGATGATCGGGCCTTCGTCCAGATCCTCGGTCACATAGTGCGCGGTGGCGCCGATGATCTTGACCCCGCGTGCGTGCGCCTGGTGGTACGGCTGTGCGCCCTTGAAGCTCGGCAGGAAGCTGTGGTGGATGTTGATCGCGCGGCCGGCCAGGGCGCGGCACAGCGTCGGCGAAAGAATCTGCATGTAGCGCGCCAGCACCACCAGGTCGATGCGCTCGCGTTCGACCAGATCGATGATCTGCTGTTCCTGCACGGCGCGCGTGTCCGCGTTCACCGGCAAGTGGTGGAACGGCACCTGGTAGGACGCAGCCAGCGGCGCGAAGTCAGCGTGGTTGGACGCCACCGCGGCGATGTCCACTTTCAGCTGGCCGCTATGGGCGCGGAACAGCAGGTCGTTCAGGCAATGGCCCTGCTTGCTGACCAGCACCAGCAGGCGTGCGCGGCGACGGCCGTCATGCAGCTGCCAGTCCATGCCGTAGTCGGCAGCCAGCGCGGCCATCGCCGCATGCACGGTATCCAGCGGCAGGCTGGCGTCGCGGTCGAAATGCACGCGCAGGAAGAAGCGGCCGCTCTCCTCATCGCCGAACTGCTGGGCGTCGAGGATGTTGCAGCCGTGGTCGAACAACAGCCCGGACACGCGGTAGACGATGCCGGTGCGGTCGGGGCAGGACAGGGTAAGAATGGAATCGGGGCGCATCGGCCGAGTTTAGGGCAGCACCGTGGCGGCAGGGACGATGGTCACCGATGCAACCGTGTGCGCCGATGATCAGCGTGGCGCCTCGATCAGCGCCTGCAGTGCCCGCAGCGCCTGGCCGTCGTTCTCCCAGCCCAGCGCGGTGGTCATCAACGCGCCGTCCTTCAGCAGATGGAAGGTGGGCGTCTGGCCGGTGCGCAGCGCCGTCCAGGCCGGGCCCGGCTGCAGCGGCTGCATCGGCAGATCGGGATGCGCACGGTTCCAGTCCAGCATCTGCTGGATGGGCCAGCTCTGGTCGTTGGGCACCACCAGCTGCAGGTGCGGCCGCAACCCGGCGAACGCGGGGTCGGTGGTGATCGCCGCCAGGGCACGCTGCGAGAAACCACAGTAGGGATGGACCAGTGCCACGACCTGCCAGCCCTGCTGCGGCAGGGTGCGGCGGACGGCGTGGTCGGCGTCTGAAAGCACCAGCACCTGGCGCGCCGCCACCGTATCGCCGGTGATCCCGGGCAGGACCTTGGCATCCAGGCCGGCGTCGGCGCGCAGCGCATTGGCCTGGGAGAACCGGCGCTGTGCGATCAGCGCACGGTGCAGTTCATCGGCGCGGGCCTTCGAGGCATCGCCCTGGCCCTGCAAACGCGGCAGCAGGCACTGCATCTGGTCCAGCCGCTGCGCGTCCGGCGCGTAGAAGTTGACCAGCTGGGTGGCCGCGAATGCATCCTCCACGCGCTCGGCCGGTACGGCCTGGCAGCCCTCGGCGAGCATCGATGCCAGCGGATCGGCCTGGTAGGCCGCCTGCAGGCGCTGCACGCGCTCGGCCAGTGGCATCGCCCGTGCGTCTTCGTCGATGGCCAGCAGGCGGTCGGCCAGAGGCGTCGGGCCGGCGGACACGCCGGTGCAGGCCAACAACAGCAGCCCACCCGTCCAGCGACGCAGCGCGGTCAGCTTCATGCGGCCTCCTTCCCCATGGACGCAGGCAGCCTAGCGCGGTCGATGGGCACACACCAAGTGCGGATGCGACAACGCTGCGCGGCTTGGTACAGACCCAAGCGATACTTGCCCTTCCGCATGGCAAGCTGGTCGGTCATGAACCTGTTGCAGCTCATCCGCAGCTTCACCCGCACCGCAGAGACCGGCAGCATTGCCGCCGCGGCCCGCCACCTTGGCATCAGCGCCACCGCCGTGGGCCAGAACATCAACCGGCTGGAAGCCCACCTGGGCGTGCGCCTGCTCAACCGCAGCACGCGGCAGCTGGCACTCAGCGAAGCCGGTGCGGTCTACCTGGCGCAGGTGCGGCACATCGAGGCCGACCTGGCGCGCGCGCAGGCGATGGTCACCGCCGGCGATATCGAACCGTCCGGGCCGCTGCGCATCGCCAGCAGCAGCGCGTTCGGCCGCCACGTGCTGGCCCCGCTGCTGCCCAGCCTGCAGCAGCGCTATCCGCAGCTGCAGCTGGAACTGCGGCTGAGCGATCGCGCCGTGCAGCACGGGCCGGAGGCGGTGGATGCCAGCATCCGCATCGGCGCGCAGCTGGAAGACGGGCTGGTGGCGCGGCCGCTGGCACGCATCCCGTTCGTGTTCTGTGCCTCGCCGGCGTATCTGAAGGCGCACGGCACGCCGGGCGATCCGGCTGCGTTGAACGGCCATCGCGGCCTGCTGCACCGCTTCCCCACCGATGGCCGGCCGCTGCGCTGGGGCCTGCTGAAGGACGGCCAGCGGGTGGATGCGGCGCTGCCGCCGAGCATGGTCTGCGATGACATCGACGCGCTGGCCGAACTGGCCGCTGCAGGCGCGGGCATCACCCGGCTGGCCGCGTTCGTGGCCGAGCCCTATCTGCGCGATGGCCGCCTGCAGGCGGTGTTCGGCCCGGCCAGCGACTGGCAGCCGGAGCCGATGGAGGTGTTCTTCTGCGTGAGCGACCGCCGCGATTTCACCGCGAAGATCCGCGCGCTGTTCGAGCACCTGCAGGCCGGCATCGCGCCGGCCTGGCAGGTCTGAGGCTCAGCGCGGGCGGAACACGTTGCGCGCTTCGCGCGGCTCGCAGCGCAGGTACTGCGGCGACGGCACCACGCTGTCGCCCAGCGCGGCAGCGGCATGCCACGGCCAGCGCGGGTCGTAGAGGATGCCGCGGGCCAGGGCAATGGCATCGGCCTGGTTGTGGCGCAGGATCGATTCGGCCTGTTCCGGCTCGGTGATCAGGCCGACCGCGATGACCGGCATGCGCAGCTTCTTGGCCTTGATGGCCGCGGCGAACGGCACCTGGTAGCCCGGGCCGACACTGATCTTCTGGCGCTCGTCGAGGCCGCCGCTGGAGACGTGCAGGAAGTTGCAGCCACGCGCATCCAGGATCTGCGCCAGCGCTTCGCTCTGCACCAGGTCCCAGCCGCCATCTACCCAGTCGGTGGCGGAAATGCGCACGCCCACCGACACCTTGTCCG
Source organism: Stenotrophomonas sp. (assembly GCA_003510825.1). Taxonomy (GTDB): domain Bacteria; phylum Pseudomonadota; class Gammaproteobacteria; order Xanthomonadales; family Xanthomonadaceae; genus Stenotrophomonas. The sequence continues at coordinate 557 of DOKO01000185.1, read as the reverse complement.
ACACCGCGGCGCGCACTGCATCGAACACTTCCACCAGCAGGCGCAGGCGGTTCGGCAGCGAGCCACCGTAGCCATCGGTGCGGCGGTTGCTGAGCGGCGACAGGAACTGGTGCAGCAGGTA
>DOKO01000185.1:0-278 GCA_003510825.1 Stenotrophomonas sp. | reverse complement strand
CTGGTGCAGCAGGTAGCCGTGTGCGGCGTGGATCTCGATCAGCTCGAAGCCCAGGCGCTCGGAGCGCACCGCGCTGGCGGCGAAGGCGGCGATGACCTCGGCGATGCCGGCTTCATCCAGCGCCTCCGGTGCCGGGTCGGCGGCATGGAACGGCACCGGCGACGGGGCCACGGTGGCCCAGCCGTTGGCATCGTCGGCCGGCAGCTGGCGGCCACCGTCCCACGGGCGGGCGGTGGAGGCCTTGCGTCCGGCATGGGCCAGCTGGATGCCCAGCGGCA
>DOKO01000049.1 GCA_003510825.1 Stenotrophomonas sp. | reverse complement strand
CGGGGCCGGCAAGTCGACCCTGCTGGCGGTGGCGTCTGGCGACCTGCGTCCTGATGTTGGCGAAGTGCAGCTGCATGGCGCACCGCTGCGCAGCTACAAGTCTGGTCCGCTCGCGCGAGAGCGCGCGGTGATGCCGCAGGAGCATGGCGTGCGCTTCGCCTTCAGCGTTGAAGAAGTGGTGGCGATGGGACGGCTGCCGCATCCGCCGGATCCCGCGGTGGACGATGCCAGGGTGGAAGCCTCCATCGACGCTGCTGAGCTGCAGGCGCTGCGTCTGCGTGAAGTGCAGCAGTTGTCCGGCGGTGAATCGGCGCGCACCACGTTTGCGCGCGTGCTGGCGCAGGACACGCCGCTGCTGCTGCTGGATGAGCCGACCGCCGCGCTGGATCTTCGCCACCAGGAACGCACGCTGCGCAGCGTGCGCGCGTGCGCCGAAGCGGGCGCCTGCGTGATCGTGGTCCTGCATGATCTGAATCTTGCAGCCGGCTACGCTGATCGCATCGTGCTGCTGGAGCAGGGCAGGGTGGCGGCCGACGGCACGCCTGCGCAGGTGCTGACCGAAGCCAACCTGCAGCGCGTATACCAGCAGGATGTGGTGGTGCTGCAGCATCCGCGCCGGGGCGTGCCGCTGGTGGTGGTGACCTGAGCGTGTGAGGACGACCTTGGTCCGATGGCCGTAAGATGGGCTCACCGGACCTCAAAGGATTGAGCATGAACACCATCGTCCTGCGTGTCGCCCTGACCATCGCGGTAGTGGGTGCCGCGGCTGCTGCTGCGGCAGCGCCTGCGCTGACCGACGTCTCTTTGTCGGAGGCTGCCAGCACGGCTTCAACCCTTGAAACGCGGCTTTCGAAGGCAGGTGAGAACGTGGTCATCAAGACGACGTTCTATGGCGATGGCGATCTGCTGGTCGCCTGGTCAGATAGGGAAGTGCTGCTGCTGTGCCGTAAAGGCGCCTATCTGAGGGCGCCGGGCAAGTTCGACGTGGCGTCCTGGTCGGAGGCCGATCGCCAGTCGATCGTCAATCTCGCCATGGCTTCGGTCTACTCGGGGGTGCAGATGCAGCAGTCCGCCGCGGGTGACCGCCAGCCGTTCGCCGATGATGGCAGTGAGTACCGGTTCAAGGCCGAGGGTGAGTGGGCCTACGGCATCGAGCGGTATGATGTTTCCACCCAGCGCCGCGCCAATGGCGTGCTGTGGGTGCAGTCCATCCGGACCGGTGCCGTCGAGAATGCCGAGCCCTCCGCGCAGTACGAAGGGACTGTCTCGGACGAGGATCGCGCAGCACGGCGTGCTGAACTGCCTCCCACAGGTACCCGCAGCGAGTTGCTGATTGGCACTGCACCTCGTCAGGCGCGCATGGATCCAGGCATGTCGATGAAGGACTGGGTGCCGGTGGTCGGCGCTGCATCAGCATCGCTTGCCGAAGCGCGCGCACTTCATGGTTGCCAGTGATGGGCGCTGATGTGCTGCACGCCGTTGCCGGCCTCATGCAGTAAAGCTTTGCTTTCAGTGGCGACGTATTATTGGCGGTTCGTTTTTCTCAACGGACTGACCCCCATGAAGCATCATTTCCCCCGCGCTGCACTGCTGGTTTCGTTGGCTGCAACGGCGTGCGCCGCGCATGCCGCCTCCACCCGCACGGTGTCGATCGAGAAGGCGGCCGACCAGGCCACGTCGATCGAAACGCGGCATGCAAGCCGCGCCGGCGCCGCGCCCGACCTGTTCACCACGCACTACTTCACCGGTGGCGCGATGATGATGGCCTGGGGCGATCAGCGCGTGCTGCTGCTCTGCAAGAAGTCGGCCTATCTCAACCTGCCGGGCATGAAGCCTGCGGCCAGCGAGTTGCCGCTGGAAAAGCGCCAGATGGTCGGCTACGAGGCCATGATGGCCGGCTACGGTGGCATCGCTGCCATTGTCGGGCTGGCAGATGGTTCGGTTGAAGTGGCCGACGATGGCAGTGAAGTGCGCCGCCATGCCGAGCGCTCGTGGGCCTATGGCACTGAACGCTACGATGTGATCAGCCAGCGCATGCCGGGCGGTGCGCTGCGGGTGCGCGCTCTGAAGACCGCAACGGTGAACACTGCGAAGCCGTCCAAGCCGGGCGCCACCTTCAGCAGCGATGAGGACCAGGCTGCGCGCCTGGCCGAGCTGGGTGCGGTGGGCAGCTGGACCGAGATCACCCTGTACGATTCGCCCAAGCGTGGCGAGGTCGATCCTCAGTACCCGTTGAAGGACTGGGTGTCGGTGACCGGTGACCATGCTGCGACGGTGGCTGAAGCACGCCGGATCAACGGCTGCGAGTGATGCTCGCTGCAGGGGTCAGAGCCCTTGGCTTTGCCAAGGGATCCGACCCCGTCCTTGCACGGCTGTCCCGGGGTCGGATCCTTTCGCGCAGCGAAAGGCTCTGACCCCATCAAGCCTCATCGTTCCATTCATGCGCGCAATAGCCACTTGCGCGCAGGAATCACAGGTCTAGAATGCGCCCCATGAACCGGATGCCGCTCCTGAAGTTTTTCACCCTGACCCGCGCAAGCGCGGAACGGGCGTGTCTGCCTGGAGTGCCACGGGGCCGTTGATACGGCCATCGATGGACCATCCACAGAGCGCCCTTCGGGGCGCTCTTTTCGTTTCCGCCATTTCATTCCACCCGCGACACCGAGGAGAACGTGCCATGCACCAGATCGCCGAGACCGAACGCTAGCCGCGCGCCCTGTCGCCAACCGGGGTGCGCGGCCCCTGAAGTTGGCTTTGCAGGAACCTATCTCATGAACACCCACATCCTTTCCCGCCGTCGCAACCTCGGCATCATTGCCCACATCGACGCCGGTAAAACCACGCTGACCGAACGCCTGCTGTGGAAAAGCGGCGAGATCCATCGCGTCGGCGAAGTGCACGACGGCAATGCGACCACCGATTTCTCGGCGATCGAGCGCGAACGCGGTATCACCATCGGCGCGGCCGCCGTGCAGGCGCAGTGGGCGCCGCGCGATCTGCCGCCGCATCGGCTGACCCTGATCGACACTCCCGGCCACATCGACTTCGCCATTGAAGTCGAGCGTTCGCTGCGCGTGCTCGACGGTGCCGTGGCCGTTTTCTCGGCGGTCGATGGCGTGCAGCCGCAGTCGGAAACCGTGTGGCGCCAGGCGCGCCGGCATCGCGTGCCGCTCATTGCCTTCGTCAACAAAATGGACCGCATCGGCGCATCGTTCGAGCGCGTGCTGGAGCAGCTGCAGGACAAGCTGCAGGCACGGCCGTGGGCGCTGGGTGTGCCGCTGGGCAGCGAGAGCGACTTCCATGGCTGGGTCGACCTGGTCGATGAGCGCGTGCTGCGCTGGCAGGACGGCGCTGCGGCGTCCATCACCCCCTGGGGCGAGGACGAGCGCGTGCAGTGGCAGGCGCAGCGGCAGGCGCTGATCGAGGCCGTGGCCGACCATGACGACGTGTTGGCCACGGCGTGGCTGGAAGGTGCGGCGATCGATGCGGCGATGCTGCGCGCGGCGATCCGCCGGGCCACGCTGGCCGGTGCCGGCGTGCCGGTACTGGCGGGCGCGGCCTTCAAGGACAAGGGGATCGAAACGCTGCTGGACGCGGTGGTCGATTACCTGCCGTCGCCGCTGGATCGCCCGGCCGTCACCGCCGAAGCGGAACACGGCGAGGTGTCGCTGCCGCCGGACCCGGACGGTCCGCTGGCGGGCCTGCTGTTCAAGATCACCCACCAGCAGCACGGCGCGCTGAGCTTCGTGCGGTTGTACTCGGGCACCTTGAAGGTGGGCGATGCCATTGCCAGTTCGCAGCACCCGCAGGGGCGCCGCGTCAGCCGGCTGGTGCGCGTGCAGGCCGACCAGACCCACGACATCGAGCAGGCCGTGGCCGGCGACATTGTCGCGGTGCTGGGCTGGAAGGATGCCGTCAGCGGTGAAACGCTGAGCGGGCGAGGGCAGCCGTTGCGCCTGGAGAGCATCCAGTCGCAGGCGCCGGTGCTGGCCTGGCGGCTGGAGCCGGCACGCGCGGCCGACCTCATCCGCATGGCGCAGGGCCTGGCCAGCCTGGCCCAGGAAGACCCGTCGTTCAAGGTGGAAACTGAGCGCGACAGTGGTGAAACCCTGGTCTGGGGCATGGGCGAGCTGCACCTGGAGGTGATGGTCGAGCGTCTGCGCAGCGAATGGAAGGTCGATGTCGGCGTTGGCGCGCCGCGCGTGGCCTACCAGGAAACGCCGTTGCGCGCGGTGTCCGGCGTGGTTGGCCGGGTCTCCAAGCAGAACGGCGGCCAGGGCCAGTTCGCCCATGTGGTGCTGGACGTGGTGCCGCGCGACGACGACCAGGTCGTGTTCAACGACCGCATCGTCGGTGGCGTGGTGCCGCGCGGCTTCATCGCCGCAGTGGAAAAGGGTGTGCGTGCGGCGCTGACGTCCGGGCCGCAGGGGCATCCGGTGGTGGGCATCGAGATCAGCCTGGTCGATGGGGAAACCCATGCCAAGGACTCCTCGGAGATGGCCTTCCACCGCGCTGGCGGCGAGGCGATCAAGGCCGCGCTGGCCGCGGGCGGTACGCAGCTGCTGGAGCCGGTGATGGCCGTGACGGTGCATTCGCCGTCGGCCGCGGTGGGTGATGTTGTGGGCGACCTCAACCGTCGCCACGGCCGCATCGCACGCATCGACGACCAGGAAGGTCGCGCCGAAGTCAGCGGTTTTGCACCGCTGGCCAACCTGGTGGGTTACACCACCTCGCTGCGCTCGCTCAGCCAGGGGCGCGCCAGCAGCGAAGCGCATCTGCACGGCTACGAGCCGGTGCGCGCTGCGTGATGCAAGGCAGAGGGAGTCCGTTCGCGGGCTCCCTTTTTTGTTCTGCGCTTGCCAGTGGCGTCCACGCATGGCGTGGATCTACTGGTGTTTGCGGACGTCATGCGCATCCATGCATGGCATGGATCTACAATGTGCGGGCGGGATGATGCGCGCCGGCTCGCGCTGCAATGCAACAAAACTGCAGAAAAAGCTGGATTAAAGTGATGCCTCACGATAAATTGCGCACCCCCTGTTGATTTGCCGCCGATCGCACCCGCCATGCGTGATGACAACGACCCCGGAACCCTGGAGCTGACCCTGCCGCGCAAACGCGGTCGGCCGCCCAAGTTCGGGTACGCAATGAGCGATGCGCAGCGGGCTGCGCGCTACCGTGCGCGCAGGGCAGGGCAGGCCAACCACGCCGATGTGCGCTCGTGCAGCGACATGGTGCTGCTGGACAAGATCCGCGCGGCCGTCAGTGCCCGCGACACCGAGCTGGCCGGCTTCCTGGTCCACGTGCTGTGGCAACGCTACCCGCTGCAGCTGAAATAAATTCGCGTCGGGGTGGCTCTTGTCATCCGGCTTGTTGATAATGCGGGGTTCAGGTTGTTCCCGCTGGCGCGCCCGGGATGGCAGGCGTGCATGTTCGACATGGCTTTGACGATGACCACCACCAGCGACACCACCACCGAAGCTGCACAGAGCGGCGCACCCCTGTTCTACACCCGTCCGGTGCCGCTGCAGGCCGACGTGCATGCCGATGTGCGCATCCTGCCGGGCAAGCTGGAGTTCGCTGCAGGCAGCAACTCGATCCCGCTGGTGCTCGGCGAATTCTCGCTGGCGCTGCACCACTTCCCGATTCTGTTCGCCGGCCCGACCGCCGTGCCGATGGCCGCCGTCGGCATCACCACCGAAAACCTGTTCATCACCGATGGCCTGTGGGCGGATGAGGCCTATATCCCGGCCTACCTGCGTCGCCACCCCTTCATCTTCATCGATACCGGCAAGGACAATGACTTCCTGCTGGGCATCGACGAAGAGAGCCCGCGCATCGTGCGTGGCGGCGAAGAAGGCCAGCCGCTGTTCGTCGACGGCAAGGCCACCGACATGGTGCAGCAGGCACTGGAATTCTGCGGCCAGTTCACCCGCGAGCACGAACAGACCCAGGCCTTCTCCAAGGCGCTGCTGGAAAACAACCTGCTGGTCGAGCGCAACGCCACCATCCGCCTGCCCGATGGCCGTGAGTTCAACCTCAATGGCTTCTTCGTGGTGGACGTGGAGAAGTTCGTCGCACTGCCGGACGCCACCGTGGTCGAATGGCACCGCAGCGGCTGGCTGGCGCTGATCCACCAGCACCTGATGTCGCTGGGTCGCTTCAACGACCTGACCCGTCGCCAGGCCGAGCGCAACGCAGCCTGAGTCAGGGCTCTGGCGCGGCGGGAAGATCGCCGCGCCAGACACGCAACACCCGCAGCAGCCGCTGCGCTTCGGGCCAGTCCGGGGCAGCGGCGTTGCCTACGCTCCACAGTTCACCCGCCACGTCCTGCATGGCGGCGACGCCGCGCATCTGCAGGACGCCCTGCAGGCGGTGGGCATGATGACGCAGCGCCGGTGCATCCCGCGCGTCCATGGCCTGCTGCAGCAGCGCCATTTCCGCGCGGATGTCCTGATCGTAGTCCGCAAGCAGCTGCGCCGTCAGGTCGGTTGCGGACGGCGAATCTGTGCCGCCCAGCTCCAGTGCCTCCAGCAGTGGCTCGATCTGCAGCGGCTTGACCAGTACACCATCGAATCCCGCACGCTGGCAGCGCTGCAGGTGCTCATCGCCGCTGTGCGCTGAGAGTGCGAGCAGGCATGCCCGATTCACCAGGTCGCGCTCCTGCGCGCGCAACTGCGTGGCGAGCGTATAGCCATCCATCGCGTCCAGTTCTATATCAAGCAGGACGACCGACGCGGGTGAGGCGGACTGCTGGGCAAGCGCGGCGGCGGGGCCATCGGCCTCGCGCACGTCCGCGCCGAGCTGCTGAAGCTGTGCGGCAATGACCCGGCGATTGAGTACGTGATCGTCGACCAGCAGCACCTGCAAGCCACTCATCGGTGGCGGCGCATCCTGTGCTTCCTGCGCAAGCGCACCCTCATCCAGCACCCGCACCGGCACGCGCAGGATGAAGCGGCTGCCGCGACCATGGACGCTGTGTGCATCCAGGGTGCCGCCCATGGCCTGCGCCAGCTGACGGCAGATCGACAGGCCCAGCCCGCTGCCGCCGCGCTCATGGCCGCCGTCTGCCTGCCGATACGGCGCGAACAGCTCGGCCATCTGGGCGGGCGCAATGCCGATGCCACTGTCGACCACCTCGATCTGCAGCCGGGCAGGGTGGGATGCGGCGTCCACTTCCACGCGCAGATCCACGCCGCCCACGTCGGTGAACTTGAGTGCGTTGCCCAGCAGGTTGTCCAGGATCTGGCGCAGGCAGTCGGGATCGACCAGCACCGGCGGCAGGGCTTCGTCCGCATGCAGTTGCAGGCGCAGGCCTCGCTGCTGGGCCTGCGGCGTCGCGGCCTGCACGGCCTGCGCGCATAACGCAGCCGGCGCGCATGGCCGGGGCCGCGGCCGGAAGCTGCCGTCCGCCAGCCGGGAGAAATCCAGGGCGCGGTTGAGCAGCCTGCGCAGGGTCTGCCCGGCATTGGCGGCGATGGAAGCGAGTTCATGCGCACCGGCCGGCAGGGCGCTCTGCTTGAGCAGATCGACCGCCGTCACCATGGCCTGCGCCGCATTGCGTACTTCGTGATTGACCATGCCGGAGGCGTGGTTGCGCTCACGCCGCTGCGCCTGCAGGCGCCCGCGCCGGCGCCTGGATACAGCGAGCGAAACGAACAAGGCCAGCAGCGCCATGGAGATGACCGGCAGCACCCAGCGCGGAGTCCGGATGGTGGCATGGTGCCATCGGTCCGCCAGTGTCTGCCGGGCCCAGTGCTGCAGCAGCGCGGCGTGCTCATCGATACTGATCCGTGCCAGCGCATCTTCGATGCGGTCGATCAGCTGCTGGTCGCTGTGGCGTGCCAGCAGGTGTAGTTCGTGCGGGAAGTGGCCGCGCAGGGGCTGCACGCGCAGGCGTTTGTGGAAGTCGCGCCGGAACACCGGGCGCAGGCTGGCCTCCAGGCCGATGGCTGCATCTGCCGTGCCGGCATCGACCAGCGCCAGTGCCGCATGCATGTTGGGCGCGGCAAGAACCTGCGCCTGCGGATGGCGCGCGGCCAGCCAGGCGGGATAGGGGCCGCCTTCCACCGCGGCAAGCTTCAGGCCGCTCAATCCGCTGGCGTCATGGGGCAGGGGAGTGCCCAACGGGCCGGCCAGTACGGTGTCGCCACCTTGAAACGGGCGGGACTGGATGAGGCTAGTGCAGGGCAAAGGAAGGTCAGTGACCGCGCCTTGCACCAGCACCAGGTCGGCCTGCTGCGCGCAGACGGCTGCGATGGCGGCGAGGGTGCTGTCATGCGGCTGCTCGATGAAGGACAGGCCGGAGTGCTGTGCAACCAATTTCGCATAACGATGCGCAATGGTGGGCGGCGCGTCCGGCTGTGCCTGCTCGGGAAATGGTCGCAACATTGGTCCAGTTGCGACACGCACAGGGCGCTGTTGATGCCCGGATGGTTGCGGGCCATCCATGGTGGCGCTGGTCAGCAGGCAGGTAGCGAGTGACGCAACCGCCAGGCGCAGCCACATTGCCGCGATCACAGCGCCTCCAGCTGGGTGCGCAGCGCGTAGATTTCGGCGTCATTGCGCAGGCCCAGCTTGCGCAGCGCGGCGCTCTTCTGGGTGCTGATGGTCTTGATGCTGCGGTGGCGCTGCACTGCGATTTCGGACACCGTCATGCCATCCAGCAGCAGATGCAGCACCTCGCGTTCGTTGCGGCTGAGTGGCTCGCGCGTGGGTGGCAGCTTGCACCCGGGCGGAAGCCGGAACAGCCCCTGGGACACCCGGATCACCGCATCGGAAAGCTCGGCCAGGGGTTCGCATTTGCTGACGTAGCCGCTGATTCCGGCATCCAACAGCACATGGATGCCGGCATTCGACGACTGCCCGGCAAATGCCAGCAACGAGACCCGCGGCGCACACTCGCGCAGCTTCAGAACCAGTTCCGGGCCGGTCAGATCGTCCATGCCCAGAGTGATGTCGATGATCGCCACATCGACCGGGTGGTTCATCAGGTACTGCAGCAGTGGCGTGCTGTGGCCGTGGCTGGCGACGATCCTGAAGCGCGTATCGGTGCCGAGGTGCATGCCGACCCCGCGCCGGACGACATCGTGATCGTCGAGGAGTGCCAGTCGAAGGCGACGCGGTGCAGGATATCCATTCATGCGCAGGGAGGTGATCGTCGCCCAGGGGCGTGGCGCTCATTCTGGCGCTGTCATCCTGGCGGTCATCGAATTCGTACGATTTTTGCGACTATTCCTAAATCGGGGTCGGGCTGCTCGGTTTTGGGTTTTGAAATCTGAGGGTCAGGGCCTTGATTGAGCGCTCAGATTTCAAGGGATTTTGGGGCATTAACGTGACGCATCACGGTCGTTTGGTTGGGTGGCCCATGAGGAGGCCGCGCGTGGGTGACGTTCCTGTGGCGTGTTGCGGTCCTGGTGATGGCGCTGGCTGGTACCGGGGCTGGAATGGCGCTGGAGGCTCAGGTCAGCGAGCGCATCAAGGTTGCCGGCGTCATGACGATCGTTCCGGGCGGCCGGACGCTGGGATCCATCAGGCTGGATGTTGACCGGTGCTTTGACCTGGCGCTGCCGGAAGCGGTGTGTGAGCAGAGGCGGCGCTGGCAGAGCAAGCGCGAGGTGGTGAGCGGGCCGTTGATGTCCTGGCCGTAGGGGTTGGTTGCCGGGTTGATGTGGATCGACATCAAGGGCCGGAAGGTTGAGGGGGTCGGGAGGCTGACGATCCTGAGGTGTCCCATCTGGATGCGAACATAATATACATTATGCGAAATCAGCGGTGGCCGTCGTGGACGGCGACGGCGGGCTGCTTTTGTTGGTTCTGCTTGGCATTGGCAGTGGCTGTTGACGGGCCAACTAAAGCTGTACTTTCGCGCCATGTAAATTTGTACTCTTCAGTGGTGGCTTGGCAACGCCTTGTAGCTTAGTGGTCTGCTCAGTGTGCTTTGCCTGCGCCGTACTTGGCGCCACTGACGAGTTCAGCAGATGCGACACGTCACGGACGTGGCATCTTCTTGGGCGATTGAATCTTCGGCCGAGGTGCCTCTTTCAGTCTAGCTTTCAACAACGCCAACTTGTCTGCCTCTCGGTGCAGCTCGCCTTCCCAAGCCTGCAATTTGCTCAGGAGGCTTCCGATCTTGTCAAAGGCGAATACAAGGACATCCCCCATGCTGCGGTTAGGGTCATCCTTCAGTCCAGAATTAAACGATTGCAAAGCGGAGAGAATCTCGCCGGCAGTTTCGGCAACCAAGCCGGGCGGTGAGTTCTGGGCCGCCTCAGCGCGACTCTTGATAAGGCGAGACATCATGGTTGGCCCGAATTCCCGGTACCAAGCATCAATATTCTTGGACAGCTCCGGCCCGGATCCGCGCCCACCTAGCGCCTCGCGAACGTTGATGTGGTCTGGGGGCACCCCATTTTCCACAAGCGACGCAATTGCCAAGTAGACTTCTTCGTCAGTGACAGAATTAGCCATGGTCGCACCATGCGTTAGTGCCGGGCTTTTGATTCTCCCCCTTTGTTTCTCATCCGCAAGTGCAGATGGGTATTAAGCTCCGTGAGTGACGATTGCGGTTAGCCACCTCCCAGCGGCCGCGATCTAGCGGCAATGTAGCCATGCTGCCCGCACTTTGCAGCCATAGCGCCCGCAGACTTCGCTCTGCACTGCAAAAATTTGATCGTCTCCGATTAGAGGATTCGCAAGGTCCGTCGGACGTGGCATCCTTGCGTTCTGCAACTCTTCTAGTGAGTTGATCATGCCCAAGGATTTGCCAGAGGAAACACCTGCGTCCGCTGCAGCCCGAGGCGCTCTGTCGGCTGATTGGCTGGATCCAAGCGCGTTCGAGGATCTGCTTCGATTGGGCGGCGGCAACGGTCAGACGCTTTCCGAACTGGCGGAATGTGGCAGAGTTTTGGGCGTCTGGCTCCCAGAATCGGAAGGGTTTTTCTATCCCGCATGGCAGTTGACGCTTTCTAACGAGCCAGTACCGGTGCTTGCTGAACTGCTCTCGCTTCTCCGTGGTCCATATGGAGTGGCCGAAGGCGAGCGAACCTCAGGCTGGGAAGAGGTTGAGTGGCTGGAGGCCCCGCATGCACTAATGGGTGGTAGCTCGCCGTCCATGATGCTGGCCACCGATCCTGAGCTTGTCCTAAACGTCGCCAGGCAACACTTTTCGTCTTGGAGCGCTGACGCAAGCTGGTAACGTCCAAGATTCCTGCGCATCGCCGGCTAAGGACTGCACTACTCTACCGCTAGCACATCCTCCTAATCCCCTCCCCCGCCATCAGTTGCTGTCGGTTGCAGGTGTAGGCTTGGATGAACCCAAAGTGCCATCCACTCTTGGTAGTCAGCGCGTGGGGCGAGTGCCTTGGCTGTGAGTCTCAGAGCTGCTGAACCAGCTGACTGCTGCATCCACAAACGACTGCAGCTTCGCAGTCCTTGTTCGTCGGCAGACAATTCTGCCCTGCTGGCGCAGAGTTTCTGGCCTGCGAGGCAGGCAATCTTGGGTTGCTGCAGACCAGGGCAGACATTTCCGGCCGCTTGTTGTCTGGTCGCAGAAAGTTCCGCCATCGGGTTGCCTCATTGCCAGAGACAAGCCGCCATGACGCCTCATTGGCCAAGGCATAGTTCGTGCCTGTGGTGCAGAGATCGCGGTTCACGAAATTGGAAGTCCTGGGCGGATGCATAGAGCTGGGGCCGTTTCGGGTTGTCCGTCAACTACCTCTGCATGGCGCTGGTTGCACGCAGGCGTTGCTGGCAATAGACGGAATTCCGAGTCAGCGAGGAGTTGCTGGGTTCTATTGCAGACATGCTGCCATGTGGTGATTCGATCTCAAAATACACTGTGCAAGTCGCTGCCTGATACTGCCTTGAAGCTCTGCAGCCCACTTGGCAATTAGACCGCGCCCAAAAGTTGCCTAGACAACTTACCCTGGGCGGCCGTGCTGTGGCCTCAATGTAGCCATGGCGCCCGCACTTTGCAGCCATAGCGCCCGCATGTCTGATAGATCCACCGCACTCGGGAGCTTCCAAAAGCGAAAACTGCGCCAGAAATGGGTCTAGACTTGCAGTTGTAGAGACCAAGTTAAGGGCGCAATAGCGCGTGCCGGAGACTTGTTGCGTGATTCTCCTTTAAGGTATCCCATGAACTTCCTGGAAACATTGTCAACCTTCCAACAGATGACTCTGTTCGCCGCAATCGTCGTGGTCTCGGCCGTGGTGGCGACCGTGGGTGCTGTCATTGTTGCTCATCGTCAGAATAGGCGATTCGAGGAGCGCGCACGTAACAGTCGCCGGAGCTCTGACGCCCGCGCTCGCTAAGACTCCGCCGAGTCGCGCTTTGGCTTGATGTGGTAGCGGTATGAAGCTTGGCGGAATGCAGCCATGTTGCCCGCAGTAGACGACCGTCCAAAACGATGGTGACCCATGGACTTCTTGAATTCACTGACACTGTTCCAACAGATGTCGATAGTTGCATCCATTTTTCTTGCCATGATCGCGTCTACGACAGCGACTGCGGTGTGGCTCGCGTACCGTCACAACAGGAAATTTGATGAGAGAGCTAGGCGTCGCCGGGCTCTGCGGACAACTCCAAGTAGCGGCGGATAGTGGGCATCGGATGGAGCTGCTACATCAACTCCTCGGCTCACTTTGGGGATGGTTGCCTCGGCGCCTGCCCTCTAGCCGTTACCGTTTCGGTTGCCTGCGCCTAGGCCCAGGGACAGTGGGCGAACGAGCACCCTTGGGTCGTTTGAGGGTCGCCTCCAGTTTGGCTGGTAGGTCTCGAAGGATCGATAGTTGCCCCTCGAGTGCGTCACATTTTCCGCGAAGAATGTCGGCGGTCTGAGTGGCCGTTGCTGCAAGCGATTGCGCGGCAGTGAGGTCTTCTCGTAGCTGTCTCTCGCGCGCGACGTGGAGCTCCGCTGAATTGTTCTGCTTTGCTTGGAGTTCCTTGGTCTCTTGGCGCGCCCGATCAACATCGCCAAGCGCCCTGCTTTCGACAGATTTGACGTACTCAGCCCACTCCTCGCGCTCGGATCTGGCCACTTCCGATGCCTCTTGAAGTCGGGCGTCAAGTTGCTGTCTCGCGGTTTCAGCTCGATCAGCTCTTCGAAGCTCGATGTCCCGCTGCTCGGAGAGATCCATCATCTGTAGGCGGATTTGGTCTACTAGGTGTTGTAGCTCTGTAGCTCGCGCAGAAGCAATTCTTTCAGCGGTGACTGCGGCTGCCCGTTCTGAATGCGCCTGGCTCAGCTCGTCAGCCGCAAGGCGGGATTGTGCCTCCAGCACATTGCGCTGGTCGGTTAGTGACTGCTCGGCCGCTGCCAGTTCTTGAAGTGCCACCTGCCTGGCGTGATTCAGTGCTAGCTCCCACCACTCTCCGGCGAGTTCCATCAGTGCAGCGGGTGCGCTTTCAGAGGCTGAGCGCCGCGGCTCTAGGCGCGCAGCTAGCTTGTTCCACCAGGTTTCCAGCCAGCGGATCACCGTGTTTGGAGAGCCCGTTCCCAAATGAGCTCGGATACGCTCGACGGTTGGCCGCTCACCTCTGGCCACCAGCTCAAGTGTGGACGTCAGATTCGGTTCGGCGGCGATGCCGCGTGCCATGCCATGTCTCCTGTATCGCCGCCCTACTCTATTGATACCGTACTAGTGATAAGTGATGATTATCACCAGTAAGCACCCTAGTTCATATCGTACATTACATAGTATGAAGCGAAATAGCACATTGCCCATCACGCCGGCGGCGGTCGCAAATCTGGTCCTGCCGGAACAGCTGGCCCAGCAGGCCGCAGATGCAGTGCGCGAACTGCTCGCCGAAGCCGCCGCCGCTAACACGACCCGAAGCTACGCCACCGCCCTGCGCTACTGGGCCGGCTGGCACCAAGCCCGCTATGGCGTCGAGCTGGCCTTGCCGGCGAGCGAGACTGTCGTGATCCAGTTCTTGGTCGACCACATCCAGCGCAAGAGCAAGGCCGGCCTGGTGAACGAGTTGCCCCTTGCCATCGATCAGACGTTGGTGGCCGCCGGGCTGAAGGCCAAGGTCGGTCCGCTGAAGCTCTCGACAGTGGTCCAGCGCGTCGCCGTGCTTTCTACCGCCCACAAGCTCAAGCGCTTGGCCAACCCCTGCGAGCTACCTAGTACCCGCACGCTCTTGAGCCGGGCCCGGCGCGCGGCAGTAAAGCGTGGCGAGCGGCCGACCAAGAAGACCGCGATCACCAGGCCCGAACTCGAGGACATGCTGGCGACCTGCGATGACAGTCTGGAAGGTCTGCGCGACCGTGCCCTACTCTGCTTCGGCTTTGCCAGTGGCGGGCGCCGGCGCAGCGAAATTGCGGCCGCAGATATGCGCGACCTGCGCAAGGTCGGCGATGATGGCTACATCTATCGGCTGGAGTACTCCAAGACCCAGCAGGCGGGCGTCACGGCGGATTCGACGCCGGACAAGCCGATCTTGGGACGAAGCGCCGAGGCACTTTCGGCTTGGCTGGATGCTGCGGGCATCATTGAGGGGGCGATCTTCCGTCGAATCTGGAAGGATCGGGTGGGGCCTGCCCTACTCCCTGGTTCGGTGGCTACAATTGTGAAACGTCGCGCGCAACTGGCGGGGCTTAAGGGAGACTTTGGAGCGCACAGCTTGCGGTCGGGTTTCGTCACCGAGGCGGGGAAGCAAGGCGTTCCATTGCCTGCGGTGATGGCGATGACCGAGCATCGTTCTGTAGCAAGCGTAATAGGGTACTTTCAGGCTGGGGCCGCCGAAGACAACCCGGCTGCCCGATTGCTCAAATAGGCTGTTCGTAACGGATCCATTTCCCTGGGAATGCGCGATGAGTACAAGTTCACGGATTGAGTGGACTGAGCGAACTTGGAACCCCGCCGTCGGGTGCACCAAGGTGTCGGCAGGCTGCAAACATTGTTATGCCGAGACGCTAGCCAAGCGCTTGCAGGCAATGGGCCTGGATGCCTATAAGCATGGCTTTCGTCTAAAGATGCTACCAGAACGCTTAGATGAGCCGCGGCAACGGAAGAAGCCAACGATGTACTTCGTAAACTCCATGAGCGATCTTTTTCACGAGCGCATTACCGACGGATTTCTCGACTCGGTAATGGAGGTGATTTCCGATACGCCGCAGCATCGCTACCAGATTCTCACCAAACGTCATGAGCGCCTCGGTGCCTATTTCGCCGGACGATCTGTGCCTAGCAATGTCTGGCTGGGTGTTTCCGTAGAAAACAAGCGCCACGGCGTGCCGCGCATCGACGTACTGCGAAGAATCCCCGTCAAAATACGTTTTCTGTCATGTGAGCCGCTACTAGAGGACCTTGGCTCGCTAGATCTCACCGGTATCCATTGGGTAATTGTTGGTGGCGAGTCAGGGCCAGGTGCGCGCCCTATGCAGCCGGACTGGGCTCGGGCGATACGGGCCCAGTGCGAAGCACAGGATGCCACCTTCTTCTTCAAGCAGTGGGGCGGCTGGGGGGCGGACGGAAAGCGCCGTTCCAAGAAAGCTAACGGCCGGGAGCTCGACGGTCGTCAATGGAATGGTATGCCCGGCCCCGTGAATTTGTAATGGCCTAGCCGCATTCGGCACAACTCAACTGAAAGGAATGGGGATGAATGGAGTCATAAGCCGGGCATTGGGGCGCTATGAAGACCGAGAGCATTCTCTGGTCAAGCACCACATTCTGGCGTCGTACCTTGAACGGTGCCTCATGATCATCGGCCAGAAGTGGGGCAAGATCGCATACATCGACTGTTTCGCCGGGCCGTGGAAGTCTTCGTCCGATGATCTTTCTGATACATCCCCTGGTATTGCCATTCGTCACATGGCGGCGTGCCAGACTGAGTTGACGGAGAGATTCGGGCGTCAAGTTCAGATCCGCTCCGTTTTTATGGAAACGGATACGGAACGAGCCAATCTCCTGGATAGCCACGTTCAACTTTCGCCTACGAACATCGTGCGCCCCGAAGTCTGGCGGAAGCCGTTCGGGGAAGCTATCCCCGACTTGCTGCGCTGGCTACAGCCTGACGAGTTCGCCTTCGTGTTTGTGGACCCATTCGGTTGGAAGGGTATCATCGAGCCAGTAGTGCTCGCGCCGCTACTCAAACGCCGGAATACCGAGCTTCTAATTAATTTCATGTGGAACTTCATCAATCTTGCAACAGGGCTGGCCGAGCAAGATACGAACCTGACTGGTGTGTTCGGTGATGATTGGCGAGAGGCTGCGGGATCTGCCGGAGACCTCAAACGTCGCGAGCTGATGCGCCGATACCGGGGAAAGCTTGCCGCGGAGTGCGGCGAGCATCCTCGGCAACGCTTGCGCACCGCTGTATTGCCAGTCGAGTACATCAATAAGAAGAAGGTGATTTTCAACTTGGTGTATGCCACCCACCATGCCGCCGGATTAGTGGTCTTCTGGGAGGAAGCAGAGAAGGCGTCGCGGCAGCAGGAACGTCTCAAATTGCAGCACAAGCTAGATCAGGTGGCTAGAAGCGGCGGGCAATCCGACCTGTTTAGCGCCGACAATCATTCGGCGGAACGTGCGGGCCCAATGCTAGACCTTAAGAAGGCTTGGCTCCGGCGGATCCCGAAAGTTGGTGACGCGTTGACGGTCGACATGGTCGTCATGGCAGACTTGATCGAAGAAACGGATGGCTTGCTCTCAGACCTGCAGTCTGCACTTGGTGAACTAATCAAGGAAGGCACGATTGAAAATTCAAACGCGAAGCGATTACGCCCAAAGAATTCCGTGTATTTTCGAAAGAACGAAGTCCTACTACGATTGAAGTGAATCGTTGGCCATCTCAAGTCTTCCCTTTTTTTGCAGCGACCTGTGGCTCCTGCAGAGATGGGGAAGTGACTGGCGCGGCGTAGCCAGGAGAAGCGAACGCCCCAATGTGACTTTTTATACGTCGCTCTTCCTCAGATCGCCTTCTTTGGGCGAACATCTTCAGGGTCAAGTCGCGCTCGCAGGATGACGTCATTGCATGTGTAAAGGCAGTGTCGAACTGTCGCTTCGACCTTTTCGAAGAGTACGTCATCCAGCACTAGCTCTTGATGGCCGCCGCTGTAGTACTGCAGGAGGAAGCCGCCGTTCAGCTCATGTAGAACCTTCCCGTGGGCGAACGCATTACGCCAAACCATCACATTGCTGAGTGCCGCCTTGATCGTTTGGATCTTTGTAGCATCTAGCGCCTTGGTCTGCTCAAGAATTCTGGTGAACACGCGGCGTTTGAAAGCAAAGGAGAAGTCTGAGGTCCCCATGATCTCTTTAGTGAAGAACTCTCGCTCGAGATCGCCTGAGGTGTGCGTGCGAAAGAGAAGAGTGCCAACCGCCTCAATCATTCTGTCCTCGAGGAGCACGACCGCAGTAATCAGCTCCGAGCGGTTCTTTTCAATCGTCGCGAGCGCTTGCTCAAATCCGCTCTCTGAGGAAGAGGACTTCGGCTGCTCTCCGTCGCAGTAGAGCCGGACACCAAGTTCTTTGGGAATGTATAGCTCTCTCATGATCCTCCCGCTTGTGATCCTGGCAGCTCAAACGAATCCCTAGGCAAACAAACCGCCCACACCTCATGCCTTTCCTGTAATGAGGAATGATTGTGTCGAATCATTCCGCGCAGGTATGCAAGTCGCAAGTGGCCCTCGATCAGCTGAGTATCGTGCATTGGCTCCCCCGTAGGGTGATACATGCCAGATGCTTGAGGTGCAATGATGATGGGCGCAGGTGATGTCCCACAGTCAAGCATTGACTTGGCGAGCCAGGTTGCGCTCCTGCTCGCACATCGAAACAGCTCGTCGCCCCAGTAGTCCAACGTCTGCATCCAGTCCTTGATATGGCCAATCCTCATGACCTCCGAATTAGTTAGCTCAACTAGATGGAACTCAAAGCGTGATAGGTCGCGATCTAGCCAATGTCGACCAAAGTCTTGCCAGTGGCGGTAGACCCAGTTCTCCACAACGTCACGAGGGAAATTACCTAGCTCCAGTGGCCAGCGAGCGAAGTACTCCTCAAAGGACTCGATGCCGGAGCCCCCATATCCGTTGACCCGTGGGACGATCATCTCTACTCCACTGTTCGATACATCGTCGGGAAGCGTACTACTCGATGGCCGATTTTGCCCAAGAACGCGCTTTAGCCCTACCCTCGATAAATCATCCTTATCTCCAGCCACCTGATGTCCTCGTAGACGAGAAGGACTATTGGCACGACCTGATCTCCAGCGGCCCGGCTCCTCGTCCGGCTAAATCACCCCTTTAGAACCGCAGCGCCTCCAACACCAAACTAAAAGCCGGCGAAGGCTGCCTCCGGCTGGGGTAGTAAAGGTGATACCCCGGAAACAGCGGGCACCAGTCCTCCAGCACCCGCACCAGCCGCCCGCTTTCCAGGTGCGGCTGCAGCTCATCCTCCGGCAGATGCACCAGCCCCAGCCCATCCAGTGCGGCATCCACCATATGCGGTGACGTACTGAACACCAGCGGGCCGTCCACGCGCACATTGAGCTCGCGCCCCTTCTTCTCGTACTCCCACACATACAGCCCGCCGCTCGTTGGCAGGCGGATGTTGATGCAGCGGTGTCCGGTGAGGTCCCCGGGTGACTTCGGCTTCCCATGCGCGGCAAAGTACGCCGGCGTGCCCGCCGTGGCCATGCGCAACCGCGGGCCAATCGGCACGGCCACCATGTCCTTGTCGATGGATTCACCCAGGCGGACCCCGGCATCGAACCGATCGGCGACGATGTTGCGCAGCGCGTAGCTCACGTCGAACTCGATGCGGACGTCCGGGTACTGGTGCAGCAGCGGCATCAGCTTGGGCAGCAGCACCGTGCGCAGCACGTGGTCGCCGCTGGTGATCTTGACCAGGCCGCCGGGCGTGTCGCGCAGCGCCGTGAGCGCGTCCAGCTCGGCGTCGATGTCGTCAAAGTGGTTGCCGATGGACTGCAGCAGGTGTTCCCCGGCCGCCGTGGGCGAGACGCTGCGGGTGGTACGGGTGAGCAGGCGGATGCCCAGGCTCTCTTCCAGCGTCTTGATCGCCTGGCTCAGCGCGGATTGGGTCACGCCCAGCACACCGGCCGCGCGGGTGAAGCTGCCCTCGCGCGCGACGGTGACGAAAGCCAGCAGATCGTTGAAGTTGCGTCGTGCCATGGCTGCAGTCTGCCATGATCTTTCATTAGCTAGGCTAATTGGCCTATTCGCCATCTATTACCTAATCAAAACCTGGTCGCAGGCGTACGCTGGCCTCCCTCATCCTCCCCTTGCAGTCGTGCCGCCTGCCGGCGGTGTCCTGCAGCTATCGCCCCTTGGGGCCTGGAATGCATTCATGAGTTCAATCTCCCCTCCCCCGTCCGGGGCGGCACTGGCAACGCCTGCCCGCTCGGCGACCGCCAAGGAATGGGGCGCGGTGCTGGCGCTGTCGCTCGGTGCCTTCGCCCTGGTCGCCTCCGAGTTCATGCCGGTGAGCCTGCTCACCCCCATTGCCGCCGACCTGCGTGTCACCGAAGGCCAAGCCGGTCAGGCCATTGCCGTCTCGGGTGCCTTCGCACTGGTGACCAGCCTGCTGGTCTCCCCGCTGGCCGGTCAGCTGGACCGCAAATGGCTGCTGCTCGGCCTCACCGCCGCGATGATCTTCTCCGGCACGTTGGCGGCGCTGGCTCCGAGCTTCCCCGTGTTCATGGTGGGCCGCGCGCTCATCGGCGTGGCCATCGGGGGCTTCTGGGCGATGTCGGCGGCCACGGCAATGCGGCTGGTCCCGTCCCACCAGGTGCCGCGGGCGCTGGCCATCGTCAACGGTGGCAATGCGCTGGCTACCGTAATTGCCGCCCCGATGGGCAGCTACTTCGGCGCGATCATGGGCTGGCGCGGAGCGTTCTTCTCATTGGTGCCGGTGGCGATTGTCGCCCTGCTGTGGAAGGTGGTTGCACTGCCGCCGATGAAGGCCACCGCCGGTCGCGGCTCGTGGAATGTGTTCGCGCTGCTGAAGCGTCCGCCGGTGGCCTGGGGCATGGTGGGTGTGAGCCTGTTCTTCATGGGCCAGTTCTCGCTGTTCACCTATCTGCGGCCCTTCGTGGAAACCGCGCTGCATGTGTCGCCGTCCACTCTTTCACTGTTGCTGCTGCTGATGGGCGCAGCGGGCATGGCCGGTACGCTGTTGATCGAGCCGTTCGTACATAAGGCGATGTTCCGCACGCTGGTGCTGCTGCCGGCGCTGATGGCGGTGGTGGCCGTGTGCATGATCGCCTTCGGCAAGACGCTGCCGGTGGTGGCGATACTGTTCGCGCTGTGGGGCCTGCTGGGCACCTCCGCGCCGGTGGCATGGTGGTCGTGGCTGGCCCGCACCCTGCCCGACGACGGCGAGGCCGGCGGGGGGGTGATGGTGGCGGTGGTGCAGATGGCCATCGCCACGGGGGCCACCGTGGGCGGCCTGCTGCTGGACAGCCACGGCTACCGCGCCACGTTCTCGCTCAGCGCCGTGCTGCTGCTGGGCTCTGTTGTTACCTCGTACATCGCTGCGCGATCTGCACAGCGTCACCGCCTGCCCGCTCACCCCTGAAGGAGAATTCCATGCAGTACAGCTCTCTGGGCCGCTCCGGCTTGAAGATCAGCCGTCTGGGCCTTGGCACCATGAATTTCGGCGAGCTCGCCGACGAAGCGGAGAGCTTCGCCATCATGGATGCGGCCGTGGAGGCCGGCATCAACTTCTTCGACAGTGCCGACGTCTATGGTGGACCGCAGTCTCCCGACATGGCACAGGGATTCGGCCTCTCCGAGGAGATCATTGGTCGCTGGCTCAAGCGCACCGGCAAGCGTGACGACCTGGTGCTGGCCACCAAGGTGTACCAGCCGATGGGACTGGGGCCGAATGATCGGCGGCTTTCGGCATACCACATCCGGCGCGCCTGCGAGGCCAGCCTGCGCCGGCTGCAGACCGACCATATCGACCTGTACCAGATGCACCACGTGGACCGGGCCACGCCGTGGGAAGAGATCTGGCAGGCGATGGAACAGTTGGTCCGCCAAGGCAAAATCACCTACGTGGGCAGCAGTAACTTTGCCGGCTGGGATGTCGCCACCGCGCAGGGCGTGGCCAACGCCCGAAACACCTTCGGCCTGGTCTCCGAGCAGAGCCTCTACAACCTCACTCAGCGGACGGTGGAGCTGGAAGTCATTCCGTCGCTGCGCTACCACGGTCTGGGCCTGATTCCGTGGAGCCCGATCGGCATGGGCCTGCTCGGGGGTGTGCTGAAAAAGGTGGCCAATGGCCGACGCGCGACCCCGCAGCTGCAACAGCGTATAGACCGTCTGCGTCCGCAACTCGAAGCGTACGAGACGTTCTGCGATGAGCTGGGCGAAGCACCGTCCGATGTTGCGCTGGCCTGGCTGCTACACAACCCGGTGGTGACCACCGCCTTGAGCGGCCCCCGCACTGTCGACCAGCTTCTACAGAACCTGCAGGCCCCTGCCCTGAAGCTGTCAGCCGAGTCGCTGGCCCGCCTGGATGCCATCTGGCCGGGCCCCGGAGGCGAGGCTCCCAACGCCTACGCCTGGTAACCCCCATCCCTTGGAGTAATCATCATGTCCCTGCTTCTCAGTGCTTTGATTTCCATGGCCGCGACCTCCACCAGCGAGCCGGTCAACGACGCGGTCAGTGTCACCCATGCCGGTGCTTCGCCGTCCGTTGCCGGCCCTGCCGAGTACTTCACCGGCCGTGTGCGTATCGACGGCGGCTTCCAGCGCCCAGCACCGGCCAGGGTTGGTGGTGCGACTGTCACCTTTGAACCGGGTGCGCGCACCGCATGGCATACGCACCCGCTGGGCAGACGCTGATCGTGACGGCCGGCCTGGGCTGGGTGCAGCAGTGGGGTCAGCCGCGCCAGCAGATCCGCCCCGGCGACACGGTGTGGATCGCCCCGGGCGTGAAGCATTGGCACGGAGCGAGTGCCGGTGCCGCCATGACCCATATCGCCATTGCCAAGGCCGTGGATGGCAGCCCGGTGACGTGGCTGGAACAGGTGAGCGACGCGCAGTACGAGAGCGGGTCGTGATCCGCTGATTCATTAGCCACGCTGATAAGGGAGTTCTGGATTGCGCCCTAGTAGCGCTGGATCACCCAAGGCACCATCTCTACATACCCAGCACGAACAGGTGAACCATGTGCAATTCCTGCGGTGACATGAACGATACCCACGAGCAGCCAGCGATGGTGGGGCGCAGGCGCGCGCTTGCGCTTGCCGGTGCCGGCCTGGTGGCGGGCCCGGCGCTTGCCGCCCTGTCTTCTGGCCGTGCCGAGGCGGCCGCTGCTGCTCCGGCAGCTGCCTCAACCGCGCCGAGCACGGTGAAGGCCTACGGCACTCGCGCCATGGGTCAGCGCATCGCGCCCATGGAGATTCAGCGGCGCGCGGTGG